>JAJYNV010000011.1 GCA_021786135.1 Bacillota bacterium | reverse complement strand
CGAGGAGGTGCGCGACGCCCCCCTGGCCCTCCGGTTCGTCCACCACCCCTGCGCGCACGAAGAGGCCCAAGGACACGCCTTGCAGCCAGGGCGCCTCCTCCACAAGCAGCTGCAATCCCGAGGACAATCTCAACGGCTCAAGCAATCGTCCGGTGCCTGCTCATACCTCCTCTTTCGCCTGCGGGCGCCACGCGTCCTGCCGAGCGCAAGAGCTCCTGCACCCCAACCACCTGATAGCCTCTGGCCTTGAGCTCCTTGAGGAGCTCAGGCAGCGCCGCCGCGGTCCGGTCGGTCGGATGCATCAGCACGATGGCCCCGGGCCTGAGGCGCGCAAGGACGCGACCGCGGATGATGTCGGGCGTATGCCACGTGCGCCAGTCGATCGTGTCAATGCTCCACATCACCACCCTCACGCCCTGCTGCGTCGCCGCCTCGTATACGGCTGGGCTCAGTTCGCCGTAGGCTGGCGCGTAAAGCCTAGGGTGGACGCCTGTCGCGCGCCAGATCTTCTCGTCCGCCGAGGCGATCTCGCGCACATTGTCGGCAACCCCGAGGCTGCCGACATGGCGATGGCCGTCGCCGTGGCTGCCGATCTCCATGCCCTCCTGGCGCAACATGCGCGCGAGATCCGGATGCTTCTCCGCCCACTGGCCGCCGAGAAAGAAGGTGGCGCGTGCTCCCTGGGTCTTCAGGGCCTGCACGATCGCCGGCAGGTATTCGCTGCCCCACACGACATTGACTGTGAGTGCGATGACGGGACGGGTCGTCGGCACTTCCCGCAGCTCCGGCAGATGGGCCGCGAGAAGCCATAGATGCGCAAGCAAAGCCAGCATCGGCCATCCCTCCCGGCATAGCGTGCCCAGCCAGGGTACGACCGGGGACACGGCGGTCGGTGACTTGCACATCGTGTGGGTGATGCACCGCGAGGCATGTGGGTGGCGTATATTGCCAACAGGAGGGTCGCCGTGCGGACACGCATTGTTGCCGCAGTCATGGGGATCGGCGTGCTGGTCGGGGGATGCGCGGGCGCATCGCCCGCCCGGGCGCCCGTGGCCCGTAGGCCCCCTGCGGCCCACCACTTCGCCTGGATCGACATGCTGTCGTCGAAGGCGGGCTGGGCTCTCGGCGATGACCGCGTGACGGTCTACCGCACGTCGAACGGCGTGCGTTGGACTGCATCCGAGACGACGAGGCACGTCCCGCGCAGTGCCTACGGATCGATCCTCTATGCCGTCTCCGCCCAGGAGGCCTGGTACGCTTTCACCGTCAACGGCTCCAGGATCGGTCTCTATCACACGCTGGATGGCGGCCGGCACTGGAACTACCATAAGATTCCGTTCACGTACATCCCCGGGCTGCAGGGGTCGGATCCCCTTGGGGGGCCGGTGGCCATGAGCTTCGTCACCAGCGAGGACGGCTGGCTGCTGGCGGCGCCCGAGCACGGCATGAGCACGGAACCAGGCGTCCTCTACCGCACACGGGACGGCGGCAGGACCTGGCGGGTCGTCGCGTCCACGTACGCCCGTGGCGGCACACCATCGCTGCCTTTCAGCGGCGACATTTCATTTTCGGGCGTGCGGGAGGGCTGGCTCGTGGGCAGCCAGACGAGCACCGCTCCATCGCTCATCTACAGAACGACGGACGGAGGCGAATATTGGCACGAAGTCTCATTCCCCTCGACGAGGGTACTGTCCCACGAGGCGATGAGCGCCGTCTCCACTCCCCTCTTCTGCGAAGCACAAGGAGCGACGGCGATCGCGTTCCGGGGGACGGGCTCGACCGTGATCTATGAGACCCGGAACAGCGGCGATAGCTGGCAATTTGCCTACGCATCGACGACCCCCGATCCTGCTGCGTACCAGATCGTCGACATCGTACGCGCAGGGCCGAAGATCCTGGCGGTCACCTACGATTCGGAGTTCAACTCCATCTCGTATGTGGAAGGCAATGACTGGTCCGCTTCCACGTGGACGCTTTCCGGGCGCATCCCGCAGCGATTTCTCCCGACCGGTGCGCGCGTCAGCGAACTGGACTTCGTGAGTCCCATGATCGGGTGGGTGATCATCACCAGAACAGGGCATCTTCCATCGGTCTTGAGGACCGGCGACGGCGGGAAGACCTGGTCCACGATCTGAGCGCAGGTCGGCAGGTGCTCGATACGCTCGACACCGTCCAACTTTCCGGCATGTCAGCCGCAAGACCGTGCAGCAGGAGGCGCTCATTTCACAGGATCTGTCGGTACGTCGGGAGTGGTGTTCCTGAACTCTCCAGCGACTGGATTCCATCCGCACGAAGGGGCGGCTGTAACACAGAGGCTAGTGATCACATTATCGTTCGCGTGCTTCCTGCTTTCGGGCTGCGGCACCACCATGCAAATCGGCGACCGGTTCCGCTGGCATGGCCAGGAATACATGGCCGTCGAGACGTTGCCTCGGGGCACACCGATTGCGTGTGACTTGGGAAATCTCGGCTATGACGGCACCACGTATGCGGTTTGCACAGCACCGAGACAACTGATCTTCCATTACACTTTCATAGTGATTCACAAGGGATACAGTTCTCTGGTTGCGGTCGTTCTCGGTGAACACTAGCGCTCGCTTCCGGCATCAAGCAATTCCTAGGTGTGCCGCCTTCAAGGTATGGCCGGTCCCCCAACTGCTCGCAACAAGACGTTAGGGAAAGCCGCCGTCCTGACACGGACGGCGGCTGAAAGCGTCCTTTGAGAATCAGGCGCTGCGGGATACCTCCTGCGGGCGCGGCACCTCATTGCTGCCTGCAACGCCGAAGTAGAGGAGCAGCATGCCGATGATCTGTCCGGGGAAGAACAGCAGTCCCGAGCCAAGTCCCGCGCTGGTGTCAGCCACGACGAAGACGAGGCCGCCAAGCGCGATCAGCAGGTTGTAGGCCTGCCGCGAGCGCCACCAGGAGTAGAGCGCCCCGAGGATCAGGGCGCCGCCGCCCAGGGTGCCGAGAACGATGTAGGCGAGCGTCACGAGGGCGCCCGGCGCGACGTTCGATACCCTGGCGGAAGCCTGGAGCACCTGGCCCAAAAGGGCGGGGTGCAGCGCGGTTGTGGCGGCGCCAATGGCGCCGATGACCGTGAAGAGCCCGATAGCGCCGAGGAACCAATGGCCGAAGCGACGCCAGATGAGGTAGATCGTGCCCGCGCCCATGAACCCGGGCACCGCGGCGGACAGGACGATGTAGCTGCGGTAGTCCCAGCCGGCGAAACCGCCCTGGGCAAATGCCACGAGCTGTGTCAGCGCGGCAAGCGTGGCGAGGGCGAACGACACCGTCCACCACAGAGCGTACGGCCGATGCTTGGCCGCATACTTCTTCCCGAGCTGGCTTGCGAGGACTGCGCCGACGATCACGGTCGCGATCGCGGCGACCCACAAGAACGCTGTCATCCGGCTACCTCCTCCACGGACGGCTGCTCAGCGCGTCAGCAGCGCCTTGTGCGACAGGTTGAGCCGTCCCATATGATCGATCTCGACGACCTTGACATCCAGTTCGTCGCCGACCTGCACCACATCCTCCACCTTGCCGACTCGCTCGAGCGCGAGCTGCGAGATGTGGACGAGCCCCTCCTTTCCGGGCAGGATCTCGACGAAGGCGCCGAAATTCATCAGGCGCGTCACGCGCCCGTGGTAGACTTCGCCCACCTCGGGCTCCTTGACGATCGCCTGGATGCGGTTGATGGCCTGCTGCGCCATGTCCGCGTTGACCGCGGCGATGTAGATCGTGCCGTCATCGTGGATATCGATTTCGACCTTCTTCTGGCCGACCTTCGTCTCGTCGATGATCTTGTTGATCATCTTGCCGCCTGGTCCGATCACCTCGCGGATCTTGTCCGGGTTGATGTGCAGAACGGTGATGCGCGGCGCGTGCGGCGACATCTCCTGCCGGGGTTCCGGCATGACCTCCAGCATCTTGCCGAGGATGAAGAGCCGTCCCTTGCGCGCCTGCTCGAGCGCACGCTCGAGGATGGCCCAGTCGAGGCCGGCGATCTTGATGTCCATCTGGATGGCGTTGATGCCGTCGGCCGTGCCCGCCACCTTGAAGTCCATGTCGCCGAGCTCGTCCTCGAGCCCCTGGATGTCGGTGAGCACGGCGACCTCGTCGCCTTCCTTGACGAGCCCCATCGCGACGCCAGCCACCGGCGCCTCGATCGGCACGCCCGCGTCCATGAGGGCGAGGGTCGAGCCGCAGACGGAGGCCATCGAGGTGGAGCCGTTCGACTCGAGCACCTCGGAGACGAGTCGGATCGTGTAGGGGAACTTCTCCTCGGGCGGAATCATCGGCAGCAGGGACCGCTCCGCGAGGGCGCCATGTCCGATCGAGCGGCGGCTCGGAGCACGCAGCGGGCGCGTCTCGCCGGTGGAGAAAGGCGGGAAGTTGTAGTGGTGGATGTAGCGCTTGGAC
>JAJYNV010000258.1 GCA_021786135.1 Bacillota bacterium | reverse complement strand
GTAAAGAAGCCCCTCGATGCCGGCGATCCCAGTGCCCGCGAGCCAGCAAATCGCCAGACCTGCGGACACGATCAGAAGGAATATCCACATAGCGAGTTCTTCCGTTGCGGAGCAGTCCGCGTTGAAACAGCACTGCGCTGCCCTCCGGGTTCGAGGGCGGCGCGGTGCGGCGAACGGCCTTGCGGCCAGGGTGGGTCGGTCGCGCCTTTTCAGGCCGCGAGCAGGGCCTCAGCACGTGCACCGAGTTGGTACATGGCTTCGTTGCTGCAGCGGCGCTTGCGCGCGCTCAGCTCGTGCGGCAGGGTGTGCAGCCGGTGGTCGGCCTTGAGGGCCGTGCGCAGCGTCGCGCAGCGCCAAGCGGCTTCGTAGAAGAAGACGCCGGCAAGGTGCAACTTCTCGATGGCACTCTTCACCCGAGCCAGGATCTGCGCTTGCAGTTCCCGAGAGAGGGTCGTGATGTCTTCGAGGTGCTGTCCGACGACGTGGCTGATGCGCAGCGAAATCGCCTTGCGGCAGTTCCCGCTCACCAGCAGCGTGCCTTCGACGGCTTCGGCTTCGTGCAGGCGCAGGATCTCGCCAGTGGGCGAGATACCGAACTTGAACGCGACCGGGGAAACGAAAAGATTCGTGAGGTTCATGAGGATCTCCAAGGGGGTGTTGGGGACCCTCGAGCCCTGTCGGGACGAAGATCCCGAGGGGCTGATGTTGCGGATGAAAGGCGTCCGCACGTCACTGGCGATGAGCCGAGTACGCGTAGTTTAGGGCGCTGCCGGCCGAGCGTCAACGCGGCCGCCACCCGCCGCAGCGCCGCACGGCCTGATTCCGCGCGTCGGCATGGGAGCGCCGACTGGCGCAGTCGTCAATGGTAGATGCCTGCCGCGAGATGCCCGTTCGTTCCGTGGGGCGCGGGCGACAGTTGCACCAGCGTGAAGCCAAGCTCGTCCTTCTCGGCGGCGGCACGGGCGATCTCCAGCTTGGCACACTGTCGCACGAACGTGTCGTGGAAGGTGGCGACCAGGGGCTGGACCCCAAGGATGTAGCTGCGCATGTTCTCGCGGCGCGCCTGCGCTCCTGGCATGCTGTCCCACAGCTGCACCGCAGCAATCTTTTCGACCTGGCGCTCCACCGCTAGCTCGAACGTGGGTTCCAAGGTGAACTCGAAGAGCATGTCGCGAACAGGCAGGCCGTTGACGACCATGTCGAGCAGCAGCAGGAGCAGCGGCTCGTGCGTGTCCTGCGCGACATCCCGGATGATCCAGGCTCCGTTGATGAAAGCCTCTGCGTCACCAGGGGCGGGGGCTTCGATCAGCAGATAGTTCGTCTGGCGGCGGGTGCCGGCAAGCTCGAACAGCGCATTTGGCGGCAGCGCGGGGTGGATTTGCGCTTCGAGCAGCCGCAGTGGATCGGGAACCACGATGGTTCGATCCCACGTGAGCGCCGCCAGCAGCTCGTGGGCCAAGCGCCCGTCGGCGGCGGACTGCGCCTCCATCGCCTGGGCCCATACCAGAGCGTGCGCGGTGGCGTAGCTCAGCGTGATCCCGTCGACTTCGGGTTGTCCGGTGAACGTCTTGGCGATCTCGACCTGCCGGGCGGTGGGCACAGCTCGCAAAGGCATGCGCTGTGCCAGGGAGGTAAACCAGGTGGCCATGGCGGGTCGAAACATTGGCCGATTGTAGGTCGGGAGAGCCGGTTATTCGAGCATCGCTGCCACCGTAGCACTGCCCTCCTCCAGTCTGCGTGGAGCCGCTGTCGGCTTCGGACCGGCAGGTGCGGGCTTGACACAATCGCCGCAGAGGCCAAGGGTGAAGTAAAAGACGGCGCCCTTGCCTTGCTCGGCCTCCACCCACACGCGTCCGCCATGCGCGTGCACCACCCGCTGAACGATGCTCAGGCCAATGCCCGTCCCCTCGAACGAGGAGCGGTCGTGCAGGCGCGAAAACGGCGCGAAGAGCTTTCCCGCGTCCTGCATGTCGAACCCAGCCCCGTCGTCCTTGACAAAGAACACGGGCTCGCAGGAGTTGGTCAACGAGCCGACCTCGATGTGCGCCCGCGTCCGATCCGAGGTGAACTTCCAGGCGTTGGACAGCAAGTTCTCGATCACGTGGCGCAATAGCTCCCTGTCTGCGCGCCCGGCCATCCCCGGCTGGACGCTGAACGCGACGTTCCTGGCCGGGTTCGCTTCGGCGATCGCCGCCCCGACCTCCTGAGACATCGCGGTGATGTCGCACGCCCGCCGGCGAACGCCGGCCTCGGTGACACTGGCCAGTCGCATCAGGCTCACCATGCTCGCGTCCATGCGCGTTCCGGCGGTATGCGCCCGCTGCAGCAGGAACTGCGACCGCTCGCTGAGCCCGCGCCCGTCCGTCTCGAGCACCCTCCCGACGAAGCCGATGACGGCAGCCAGGGGCGCGCGCAGATCATGGGAGACCGCTCGCGCGAAGGCGAGCAAGTCCTGGTTTGCGCCTTCCAGCTGTGCCTGCTGCGCCTTGAGCCGGGTAATGAGGGCGTGGCGCTCGGTGTCGTCGCGGCCGATGGCGTACAACTCGCGCTCCTGCTCGGACCAGGCGAGCGACCAGAGCATCATTGCCTCGCCGCCGTCTTTTCTGATCACCCTCGCCTGCGATGAATTGACGGGGCGGCCGCTGCGCACGCCCTCCAGCACCTGGCGCGCGGCCGCTCGTGCGCCAGGATGCAACATGTCGAAGCAGGGCCGCCCTTCCATCTCGGACGCGCTGTACCCCCAGAGGGTCTCGGCGGCATGGCTGATGCGGATGACGTTGAAGTCGGCGTCCAGGACGGCGATGACGTCCAGCGAGTTGGCGGAGATGCGCGCGAGCTCGGCGGCCAGCTTGCGCTGCGTGCGCTCGCTCGCCGCGACCCGGCGCGCGGCGCGCTTGAGCGTCACCGCCCAGGCAATGCCGGCCAGGACCAGCGCCATCGCAGCACTCGCCACCCACTTGAACCAGGGGGGAAAGCCGAAAGAACGTGCCTGCGTGAGCTCCTGCAGCCGCGTGAAGTAGATCGAGCTGGGATCCGCCTTCAGTTCGAGAATGGTGCGATCCAACTGGCCGAGCAGCTGCTTGTGCTGTCCTTTGGTCACCGCGAAGCGGAAAGTGTACGGGGCGAGGACGACGGGCGTCGGGTGCAGCCCGTGCAAGCGGGCCTGCAAGGCTCCGCTGAAGGGGTTGGCCACGACCGCATCGGCCTTTCCCGTGGCCACGGCGAGGAACGCGTCGGGGTAACTGTTGAAGGAAAGGATGTTGGCGTCCAGACCCGACATCGCCTGTGCCAGCGCCTCCTCCAGCAGGCCGCCCTTGAGGGTCGCCACGCGCACGCGCGCCAGGTCCGCCAGGCCCTTGATGCTCCCGCTGCCGTACACCTGCCCCCAGGAGCTGAGGACCGGCTCGGCCGAGAAGGACATCCCGTCCTCCCGCGCCGTGGTGTGCGGTGCGTTGGGGAGCACGTCGATTTCGCCGTGCTGCAGCCGCTCGGCACCGTCGGCGAAGCTTCCTGGCACATACACGATGCGCCATCCCTCGCGCCTTGCTGTGATCTCGAGGATGTCGATGAAGATGCCACCGGGGCCCCGGTGGTCATTGGTGATGATCGGCGGGTTGTGAAACACGCCCACCCGCACTTGTTTCTGCTCGGCCCGCGCCAGGGCCGGCCACAGCAGGCAAAGGGCGAGAACCATTAAACGGCACAGCATCGACTCAGTCCTTGTTCGTGTTCGTGTTTGTGTTCTTCATGTTCGCGTCGCGCTCGGGCGGGCTGGCGTATCGACGCGGCCAAGATCCCCCCAGGCTCGGTTGTAGCGGCCCGAATCGCGAGCGCGCCGACTAAAGTCAAAGGCGACAGCAAGGTAGGGCACGCCCGCGAGCGCGCGTCGGCTTTCTGCCACGACGACGCCAAAAAAATCGACCTCTCCCCCGAAGGGAAGAGGTCGTCAGCCGGTTTATTTGCAGGACACCGGAACCTGGATCTCGGTCACCACGGCACCCCAGACGGGGTTGCCCCCAAGGGTGCTTTCGTGGTTCTCGTGGATGAGGCGGTCGAGCCAAAGGGTTTTCATCTTCCCTTCGCCATCGAGCTGCTCACCGAGGATCGCCGCGGTGACTGCGGAGCGGCCGCGCCGGCGCAACACCAGCACTCCCTCTCCCACCGCGACGTTCGCCGTGTCGTCGTGCGCGCGATTCATGCTGCCTCCTTGAGGTATTCGCGGAACTTGAACGAGTCCATCTGGTGCATCTTCGCCAAGTCTTCGACGAAACGCCCGAGGATCTGGTCCAAATGGTGGAACTCCTGGTCGTCGCCGATCGGCGTCGCCCAGTCCAGGCCGGCGTTGGCCGCCGACCGCTTCCAGGCGCAGAGCTGGTCCTGATAGATGTCGATGCCGCCCTTGAGGTGCGGTTTCTCCACCACGACGTCC
>JAJYNV010000354.1 GCA_021786135.1 Bacillota bacterium | reverse complement strand
CAGGTGATAGGGGAGACCGAGGCGGGCGGCACCTGGTGCCGCCCGCCTCGGCGTAGTCCCGTCTGCCGGACCGTGCCGGAAAGCGGCCGGCGCTAGGCCCCGGCCACCGTGCGCGCTGCGGCGATGATGGCGTCCACTGCTTCGTCCACGCGGCTCAGGTGGCTGCGGTGGGCGAGAATGGCGAGGCGCAAGGTGAAGCGCCCTTCGACGATCGTACTCGAGAGGAAGACGCGCCGGCCCAGGTTGACGCGTTCGAGCACCGCGCGCGTGCGCCTATCGGCGACCTCGGGGTCTTCGGCCCGCACCCTGACGCCGACGATGCTGAGGGCGGGCGGCCAGGGCAGATCGAGGGAGGGTTCCGCGGCGAGCCGGCGGTAGGCGTGCTGCGCGAGGTCTAGCTTCTCGTCGAGCGCCGCCCGGAAGGCGGCGACGCCGTAGAGGTGGAGCGGCAGCCAGATGCGCAACCCGCGCAGTTCCCGCGTCAGTTCGGGACCGAGGTCGGCGAAGTCCGGGACCTCATGCTCGTCGAGGTCCTGGAGGTAGTGCCCCGAGACGGCGTGGGCAGCGCGGAGCGCCGCAAGATCGCGCACCACGAGGGCACCCGTGCCGTACGGCGCGAAGAGGGACTTGTGCGGATCGAGCGTGACCGAGTCGGCGCGGTCGATGCCGTCGAGGATCCTGCGGCCGCGGTCGGTGAGTAGGAAGAAGCCGCCGTAGGCCGCGTCGACGTGGAACCAGAGCTCTTCCCGCTGCGCGAGGGCCGCAAGTTCAGGGAGCGGGTCGACGACACCCGTGTTCGTCGTGCCCGCCGATGCTACCAGCATGAAAGGCCGGCGCCCTTCCTGCCGGTCCTGGGCGAGCATGTCCCTGAGGGCCTGGACATCCATGCGCAGGTCCTTCGTGCAGGGGACGGTGCGCAGGGCCCGCCGCGGCAGTCCGGCGAGGCGCACCGCCTTGCCGACCGACTGGTGTGCCTCCTCGGTCAGGTAGACGGTGCCGTCCCAAAGCTGCTCCCCCAGGCGCTCTCGTGCTGCCACGACGGCGGCGAAGTTGGCGATGGAGCCGCCCGAAACGAGGAGACCGCCGCCTTGCGGGGGCATGCCGACGACGTCCGCGAGCCAGCACACTACGCTCCATTCGAGGGCGACGAGGCCCGGCGCCGTGGCGGCCATGCCGACGTAGCGGTTGGTGGCGCGGGCGTAGAAATCCGCGAGGGCGCCTGCGAAGACTCCGCCGCCGGGGATGTAGGCAAGGTAGCTGGGCCCGGCGGATTCGACGGCGGCAGCGCTCGCCTCTTCGATGCGGCCGAGGAGGTCCCGCAGGTCCTGCGGCCCTTCGGGCGGCGGTGCGAGCAGCCGGCGCTGGAGGTCGCGGATCGCTTCCTCGGGCATGCCGGCGAGGCTGGCTGGATGATCCGCCAGGCTGTCCACGAACGCGATGGTGCGCTCCATGACATCCTCGGCGAGCAGGTGCATCTCTTCGTGGTCCGGTTCGAGCGGGTAGCGCAAGCCGATGCCTCCCAGGGGGTCAATGGAACGTCGTTCGCCCTCGCGGCGCTGCGCACCTGCGCTCCGCGACCCGACCCGCCTGGGAGGGCTGCAGTGGGTCAGGGGCCGGCCGGAGGTGCGTCGGGGCTGTCTTGCGCACCGCTGGACCCTTGCGCGTCCGTGCCCTGCGGCTGGCCTGCGCCCTGCGGTGCTGTGGTGCCGGGCGAGGTGTCGGTGGTCGGCGGCGTGCCCGTGCCAGGAGACACCGTCGGAGCTGGCGGGGCGCCGGTGGTACCGGTGGACGGTGGGGTACCGGTGGCGGGCTGGCTCTGAGTCGGTTGTGGTGCGGTCGTGGTCTGAGGCGTCGTCGGCGGCTGGACGAAGGTTAGCGTTCCCGCGCCGACCGTCACCAACGTGCCGATCTGGAGGTCCTGGTAGATGGCCTGCGCGTCGGCGGGTGGCACCTCGATGCAGCCCAGGCTCTGAGGGAAGCCGTAGCGCTGGCGGTAGAAGCCGTGGACGGCTTCGCCGCCGTGAAAGTAGTTGATGTAGTAGACGGGGTCGGCATACGGGACGCCATCGAGGTTCTTCCCCTTCATCACCTGGAACTTGAGACGCAGGTAGACGGGGTAGGTACCGAGCGGCGTACTGGCGCCGGGGATGCCTGTGTTCGCCGGCACGTTCTCGAGGATGCCGCGTGTGGACCAGACGACGAGGCGCTCCGGCACCGCCTCGTCGACGTAGACGTAGGTAAAGGGCTGCGCCGCCTTGCGGCCAGCCTGGACGTCCTTCTCGAGCGAGGTCAGGAGGGTCCCGAGCGACGTGTGTGTCGGCGGGAGGGACCGTGCCGCCTCGTAGCTCATAATCGCCCCGCGCACGAGCACCGTCTCGGTGCCGGGCTGGAAGAGGACATTCAGCGACTTCGGTATCGCCACCTGGGGATAGGTGAAGGCCTGGCCGTTCCACCCGACCGGGAGATAGCCGAGCGCGGCGAGGTTTTGCTCGATGGCGAGCATCAACGGTACTTGCATTTTCTGGTTCTGGGACACCGTCGATGTACCGCTGTCAGCTGGCACCATGAACGCATGCGTGGTTTCCGGGGCATGGAAGGCTGTGGCGGCACCGCCGGAGAGCGTCAGCAGCAGGGCCAGTCCGAGCGCTTGAGGTGCGTAACTCTTCTTCCCCATGCCACCGGTCTATGCGCGAGTACCGGCGGCTTCGCACTCCTGTCGTCAAGAAAGCTTGCAACTCCCGGAAGAGCGCAGCGTTCAGACTGGCGACGGTGTCGCCAGTATCACGTCGATCCCGATTCCGAAGTCATGGGCGCGTCGCGTCGCGGTGATCCCGAAGCCTGCGGCCTCGAGAGCGTCGCCTGTGTAGATCGGCCGGCAGTCCACCATGGCGGGCAGCACGTGATGGACCCACTCATAGACGCGTGTTGCGGTGCTCTCTTCCTTGGCCAGGGAGATGACGCAGAGGCGGCCGTGGGCTCGCAGCACTCGTCGGCACTCTGAGAGCACCACCGGAATCTCGGGGGTGTCGAAAAGCTCCAGAGTAAAGCTTAGGAAGACGGCGTCCATGGAGCCGTCCTGGTAGGGCAGGGCAGTCGCGTCGCCCTGGACCAGTTGCACGCGCCGGTCCACCTTCGCCCGCACGGCGCGCCTTTGCGCCACGGCCAGCATGCCGGACGAGATGTCGATTCCGTAGAGTCTGCCCTCGTCGCCGAGCCGCGAGGCGATCGGCGCGAGGGCCCTGCCGGTTCCCACGCCGATCTCGAGAATGGACTCGCCTTCCGACGGCGCCAGCAGGTTGATGCCCAGCGTGCGGAACCTGCGTTCGCTTGATTCGGCGAGCAAGTCGTACCACGAACTGAGCTTGTCATAGGTGTGGCGTGCGGTCTCCTTGGAGCGCTCTACAGGTGCGATCTGCTGCATCGCGTCGCACTTCCTTGCACGGATCGCGTGCTGTCTTCGGTCGCGTCTCAGCGGGGGTGGGATCAGGACGGTCATAAGCCACTGCAAAGACTGGAAGCCGCCCTCTGCGATCACGGCTGGCCTCTCGCCGCGGAAAGCCCTTCAGGCCCGCGACGTCCCATGAGGCTGACAGCAACATTGCACGCCTGTTCGCGGCTTGCAATCAGCACAAACGGCTGAGTCTGCCGGCGGCTCCGCGCCAGCCGCTATCTTCGCCCATCCGGCAACACTTTGGCGCCTTCAAAATATGACAAAATGCTGGAATGCGGTGCAGCGACGCGCGTCATGCCGCTATAGTGCGCCCCGCGCCCTCATGCCCTGCGACGCTTCCAGGGCGTGCGGCGCCCGCCAATCCCGCGAAGCTGCGTGGCGCCGTCACGCCTGCGCGCGGCCATGTGCTGCCTCATGCGGACAGCAGCTGGTCAGTTGACCCGGAAAGAATCGTCGAGCACCAACAGTGCCACGTTTGCGATCTTGCAAGCGCTCGAGGTCTCCACTAAACTATGTGTGCCGCAGAAGGTGGTTTGCCGCACAGGCGGCACCTTCGCGTGTGGCGCACGCCCCTGTAGCTCAGCAGGATAGAGCGGGGGTTTCCTAAACCCTGTCTGCCGGGGGTTCGAGTCCTCCCAGGGGCGCCATTTTGCATGCTTCCGGGGGTGTCGGCGCTGCACCGTAGGCATATGGAGGCGGCGCTGGCGGAGGCCCGGGTGGCCCTGGCGGCGGGTGAGGTGCCAGTCGGAGCGGTGATCGTATCGGCGCAGGGCGAGCTGCTTGCGAGCACGCACAATCTGCGCGAGACGCAGAGCGATCCAACGGCCCACGCCGAGATCCTCGCGCTGCGCGAGGCGGGCAGGCGAGTGGGCAATTGGCGGCTCAGCGGCGCGACGCTCTACGTCACGCTCGAACCGTGTCCGATGTGCGCCGCGGCGATCGCCATGGCGCGCGTGGAGCGGGTGGTGTTCGCGGCACAGGAT
>JAJYNV010000314.1 GCA_021786135.1 Bacillota bacterium | reverse complement strand
CCACCTGTCATCGAGGATGACCACGAACAGCGCCTGAAGGCTGCACTTCAGATCCTGCAGATCGGCGCCCGCGCTGGCAGGGCGTAACTCGTTTGTACCTTGAGGGACCTTCCCGGCTTTGGTGTACCTTCCTCGGCCCTTTTGCCCACTATGCTACGATCGAGGCATCCGGGAACTGCCCGGTGAACGGAGAGGACCGCTATCCATCCACAGATCGAGGCCATCGCGGAAGCTCTGCGCCGCGAGGGCTATGTAGCGGACCGTGCCCTCGCCACTACGCTCCACCTGATGCTAGCCATGGACCAGCCGCTTTTGGTCGAGGGACCTGCAGGCGTGGGCAAGACAGAACTTGCAAAGGTGTTGGCGCAGCACCTGCATACACGGCTCATCCGGCTGCAGTGCTACGAGGGACTCGACTCCGCGTCGGCACTATATGAGTGGGACTATCCGCGCCAGTTGCTGCGCATTCGTCTCGCCGAGGCTGCGAAGGGCGACCTTGCGGCATTGTCGCACGGTCTCTTCACGCGTGAATTCCTGCTCGAGCGCCCGCTTCTCCAGGCCATCACTGCACCGGCACCGGCACCAGTGCTCCTGATCGATGAGGTGGACCGGGCTGACGAAGAGTTCGAGGCCTTTCTGCTCGAACTGCTCGGCGAGTTCCAGGTGACCATACCGGAGCTTGGCACCTTGCGGGCAGCTGAGAAGCCGAGGGTCATCCTGACCTCCAACCGGACGCGCGAACTGTCGGACGCCTTGCGCCGCCGATGCCTCTACCACTGGATTGACTACCCTGATCCCGTCCGTGAGGCGGAGATCCTCGAGGCGCGGTTGCCCGAGGTCGATGGGCGCCTGGCGGAGGCGATTGCGCGCTTCATGCAGAGACTTCGGCAGCTGCCGCTCGGACGTGCGCCCGGAGTGGCGGAGAGCCTCGATTGGGCCCGGGCGCTTCTGGCCCTTGGCTACGGCGACCTGGACGCGGAGGCGTGCCAGGAGAGCTTTGCCGCGGTGCTCAAGGACCGTGAAGACTTGACCCTGGCCTTGGCCGAGCTTCCTACGTTGCTCGCGCCTCGAGAGGACGTCGGTACGGGTTGACGCGGCAGGCCGCGGCCCTGCGGCAGCGGGTGACCGAACTCGGCGCGACGCTGCGGCGTCTTGGCCTGCCGGTGGGGATTGATGCCCAGGAGCTGGCCCTCGCAAGTTTGGCTGACATCGGTCTCGCCGATGCGGAGGATGTACGCCTCAGTCTGCGATCCGTCTACGCGCGCACGCGCTCGGCACAGACCGTGTTTGACGAGGTTTACCCTCGCTGGCTGCGAGGAGAGAAGCTGAAGCCGGAGCAGGAGCCAGCCGGGGCGAGCGGAGAGCTACCACAAGGGGGCACTGGCGATGTCTCGCTTGCGGCGAGTGAGGCGCGTCGTCAAGGCGAGGCGGATGGCGGGAAGACGGCTCCCGCCCCGCCCTCGAGCTACAGCCCGGCCGCCCGCAAGGGGGGGGCGGCGGCGGTCGGATACGGGCAGGCAGGCATGGCGGATGCCATGAAGGATGCGGCAGCATTCCTGGCGGCTTTGAGACGTGGCGCAGGCAGACGGCGCAGGCGGGGGCGGCGCGGCGACATCGACCTCAGGCGCAGCCTGCGCAACGCACACGCCACTGCGGCCGAGATACTTCGCCTGCGCCGACGGAAGCGCCGCCCGCGGCCGCCGCGCGTCGTCGTGCTCTGCGATTTCAGCCGCTCCATGGCAGGTGACGACCGTGTGGTTCTCCGCTTGGCGCAGGCGTTGGTCCGTCACTCGCGCCGCACCGAGGTCTTCGCCTTCTCGACGGAACTGCGGCGCATTACTGATCGGCTTCGTCGCAGGGAAGGTGCGCGTGCGCTTGGCAACCTGGGTTTCGCCTACGGTGGCGGCACGCGCATCGGCGTCGCACTCCACAGCTTCACGGAGAGGTGGGGGCGAAACATGCTCGGCGATCAGAGCGTGGTGCTCATTGTGTCCGATGGTCTCGACATGGGGGAGACAGCACTACTGCGCCGTGCCATGTCCGCGATCCGCGCGCAGGTCCATCGCGTCTTCTGGCTGAGTCCGCTCGCCGGTACGCCAGGGTATCAACCCATTCAGGTGGGCGTGCAGGCGGCCTTGCCTTTCTGCGACGCGTTCGGCGACGCCCTGGACCCGAACGCGCTGAGAAAGCTCGTCCAACCTTCGCGGCAAGGGAGATATCCGTCATGATGCAGCAGCAGGTGATCCAGGCGGCCTTGAACGCATGGCGCAGGGGAGAGCCTGGCGCGCTCGGCACCATCGTCGCGGTGGAAGGCTCCGCTTACCAACGCGAGGGAGCGAGCGTCTTCGTGAACCTTGACGGCAGTGTGCAGGGTCTCATTTCCGGCGGCTGCCTCGAGTCTGAAGTGGCGGGGGAGGCGCAGAGCCTGCGTGCCGCGACGCCTCGCGTTCTGCGGTACGACACGAGCGACGAGAGCATTTTCGGCTACGGCATGGGCTGTCCTGGAATTGTCGATGTGCTGCTTGAGAAGCTGCCGCCAGGCGAATCGCCACTCCAGAGCTTTCTTGCGCGGATTGTGGACGGCATGCCCGCCGCGCGAGGGGTCCGTCTCGATAGCGCCAGCTCTGGCGTGCTGCAGGACATCGTCTACATTCCGGGACGAGGGGTCGTCGGCAGCCTTGGCGCTGAGGAACTGGACGCCCAGTTTCTCACATTCGCGCAGCGGCGCGTCGAGGAGGCTCGCGCACCGGAAGGCCGGCACCTCGACGGTCTGCCCGGCACTGCCGAGGTCTTTGCATGGATCGTTCCGGCGGAGGCAGAATGCGTGATCTTCGGCGCCACCGACGATGCGCGACCGCTCGCCCAGATGGCGCGGGAGATTGGACTCAAGGTGCGCCTGGTCGACCCTCGCCGCCATTTGGCGACGGAAGAGCGGTTCCCCGGCGCAGACGTGCACTGTGTCGCGCTGCAGGATTACCAATCTGTCGTGGAGCTCGACAGCCACAGCTACGTCGTGGTGATGGGGCACCAGGTGGAGAGCGACCTCGCTGCCCTCTCCCTCGCCCTGCAGACAGGGGTGCCGTACATCGGGCTTCTGAGCTCCCAGGGCAGGCGCGACAGCATGCTTGCCCACCTGCGGGCGGATGGTCTGGTGGCGGAGGCGGAGCCACCGGCTCTCCGCTCTCCTGCCGGTCTATGGATCGGTGCTCGCACGCCGGAGGAGATCGCGCTCAGCATCGTGGCGGAGATCTGCAGCGTCCGCCGGCAGGCCGCAACGTGCATGTGACGGTCGCCGTACTCGCCGCAGGCAGCGGACGGCGCTTCGGTGCGCCGAAACTCCTGTTGCCGGCCGGCGAGGGTGACGTGCTGCTCACCCGCGCCGTCAAGCTGGGGCTCGCGGTGGCTGAGCGCGTCTTATGCATCTTGCCCGCGGCAGCGGAACTCCACCGCGCAGCTCTTCGCGACCTGGCGGACGAGCGCCTGACGCTGCTCGCGAACCCGGATGCGGATGCCGGCATGGGCACATCAGTCGCACGCGCTGCCCGGGCATGCTTAGCGCAGGGCCTTGGCAGCGGCGGCCTGCTCGTCCTGCCGGCCGATCTTGAGGGCGTCGATCCGGCGTTTCTTGTGCAGCTCATCGATGCCTACGAGCTGACACCCGGCTGCGACGCAGCTGCGGCCCAGGATGCCGAAGGGCGCCTGATGGCACCGGCACTGCTTGCGCCTGGCCTGTTCGGGAAGGTGGCGGCGCTGCAGGCCGACGAAGGCGCCCGCGCCATCCTGCGCCGTGCAGGGAGTCGCGTTGTAGCGGTTGCCTGCCCCGGCGCGGAGGACATCGACGATTTCGCCTCCTACCGGCGCGTAGCGCGGCGCCGTGGTTGGGACCGGGAGACTCCGCCGGAGGTTCGCTTCTGCGCCCGCCGTGACCGCGCGCTGCCTCTCGACGGGTCCTGGCGCGTGGGTTCGACGCTGGCCGCGAGCGTTCGGGGGCATGGGCCTGGCATCTCGGGTTTTCGTTGCGAGGGGTTGGCCAGTGGTATCGAGAGGGCACTCTTCGCAGGGGAGGGCGTCGCTGATCGCCTGCTGCTCCTGCGAGCGGCGGCGCTCCTGTCGATTGCCGACGAAAGCTCGGGAAATCCGCCTCCGGACCTTTTCAGCCCGCACGCCGGCTGATACTCTGCAGGAAAGGGACTTGCCCGAGTAGGCATGGGCTCTAATGTTTTTGCTTTATCCGGAAGGAGTGAGAGGCCGATCCGGGACTCCCGGTGCGGCGAGCATGGACGAAGTGGAGCGGGTATTGCTGCGACGTGAGGCCATCGCGAAGCGCGTGCAGGAACTGGGCGCGGAAATTTCGGAGCATCTCCAGGGTGATCAGCCGCTCCTGGCCATCTCGATCCTGCGCGGCGCGGTGATCTTCGCAGCCGATCTCGTGCGCGAGATCAATGGCGAGATCGGA
>JAJYNV010000292.1 GCA_021786135.1 Bacillota bacterium | reverse complement strand
GCTGCCAGATCGCAAGGTCGGGGTAGTCGAGATGCTTGACCCAGGGACTGTACTCCTCCGAGGCCGCGAGCACCAAGGCACTCACTCCCTTCAACCTTGTGCCGTCACCTCAGGCGCCACCTGCGTCCAGAGGATCTCGGCAATGTCCTCCACCTCGCCCCCACCCTCCGCCTTGACGCCGTCCGTCATCATGCTGAGGCAGAAGGGGCAGCCGGTCGCCACGACCTCGGCACCGGTCGCCACCGCCTCCTTCGCACGCAGGCGGTTGACGCGCGGCACGCCTTCCTCCCGGAAGGCCCAACCGCCACCGGCGCCGCAGCAGAAGGAGTCCGGGCCGTGATGGGCCATCTCCACCACGTCGCCTCCCGCGGCCTTCAAGACCTCGCGCGGCGCCGCGAAGACGCCTTCGTAGCGGCCAAGGTAGCAGGGGTCGTGGTAGGTGATGCGACGACCACCGGCCGCCGCCCTGATCCGTCCGGTAACAAGCGCCGCCTGGAGGTACTCGCTGTGGTGGACCACCTCAAAGTCGGCACCGAAGTCCCGGTACTCGTCGCGCAGCTGGTGCAGGCAATGCGGGCACATCGTGACGATGCGGCGCGGCGCCACGTCCTTGAGGGTCTTGACGTTCTCCTCCGCCTGCATCTGGTAGAGATACTCCTGGCCCGCCCGGCGCGCCGGGTCGCCGGTGCAGCTCTCGCGCCGGCCGAGCACCTTCAGGTCCTCGCCCATGGCGAGCAGAAGCTGCGTCAGGGCGCGGGCGACCTTCTGCGCGCGCGGGTCGAAGGCGCCAGCGCACCCGACCCAGAGCAGCGTCTCGCACGTTTCGCCGGGCTGCCACTCGCGGATCGGCAGGCCTTCCATCCACGTGGTGCGGCTGGCCTGGGCCCCGCGGAAGGGGTGGCCGCGCTCCTCGATGCCCTGAACCGCCTCGGCGAGCCCGGTGGGCATCTCGCCCTCCTCCATGACGCGGAAGCGCCGCATGCCGACGATCTTGGGCACATGCTCGATGTCCACGGGGCACGCCTCCATGCACGCCCGACAGGTCGTGCAGGCGAAGAGCGTCTCGTCCTCGATCGCCGCCGTCAGCGGTTCTAAAGGGCGCTCGTGGGCATGCTCGCGCAGGTCGAGGATCAGGCGCTTCGGCGAAAGCGGCTTGCCCGACGCGAAGGCTGGGCAGGCCTCCTCGCATCGCCCGCACTCGGTGCAGGCGTCGAGGTCGATGAGGTCCTTGACGGTGAAATCCGTGAGCATGTTCGCGCCGAGCCGTTCCGAGTGCTCAAGGTCGAGCTTCTCGAGCTTGGTCGCACCGTCCGGGTCGGAGAGCAGGATCGCCACCGGGGCCATGAAGAGGTGGAAGAGCTTGCTGTACGGGATGGCACCCAGGAAGCTGAACGCGAGCAGCAGATGGAACCACCAGAGCGACCGGTGGATGATGAGCGCCAGGGGCGTGGAGAGGTGCCAGGCCGCATAGAGCGCGCTCAGGCCGTAACTGACGAAGCTGTAGGCGCCCCAGGGGTCGTGCGTCGCGTAGATCCGCAGCGACTGGAGCAGAAAGCCGGTGATCAGGATGATCAGCAGCGTGAAGGGGACGAGGAAGTCCGGCAGTTCTCGGCCCAGGGCCGATGGCCGCAGCGCGTAGCGGCGGACGAGGAAGATCGCGAGTGCGATGATACCCGCGAGCCCTGCGGCGTCGAGCGTCGCCGACTCGAACCAGAGGTAGAACGCCCCCTGCATCACGGGCAAGCCGAAGTCGGCCTTGAGGGCTACGACGACGGTGCCGATGAAGAGGAGCACGAATGCGACGGCCAATGCCAGGTGGGCATAGCCCTGCAGGGGCCTGCGCACCACGCGGGACTGAAGCCCGGCGTGGCTGAGGAGGCGTCTGAGGCGCGGCCCCCAGGGACGGAGCGGCATCCGCCGCCCCGTAGCCCAGACCCGCCAGCGACGCCACACCCCATACGCGAACACGATGCAGAGGATGGCGAAGGGCAGATACATCCACGCGTGGTCAGGCACGTTCCAGTAGACGACTCGATGCGGAATGCCCACAGGTTAGCCCTCCAAGGCCTTCTGAAGGTGCGGCCAGATCTGGTACCAGTCCGCCACCAGACCGATGTCGGCCGCCTCGAAGATCGGGGCATGCTCGTCGCGGTTGACGGCGATCACGGTCCGGCTGCCGGACATGCCGCTGAGATGCTGGCTGGCGCCGGAGATGCCGATCGCGAGGTAGAGCTCTGGCGCCACCTTGCGCCCGGTGATGCCCACCTGCTGCGAAGGACTCGCCCAGCCCTCGTCGACCGCGGCGCGCGATGCGCCGAGCGACGCGCCCAGCAGGGCGGCGAACGGCCTGAGGCTCTCGTAGCCTTCGCGGCTGCCGAGTCCGCGCCCGCCGGAGACGATCACCTTGGCCCGACCGAGATCGTCGCCGGAGGTGTCCCGCACCGTCCTGCGCTCCTTGCCTCCCTCGGCCAGCGGGCCCAGGTCCTCGATCGACGCCGTCTGCGGCTGCGGATCTGCCGCGGGGAAAGCGCCCGCGCGCAGCCCTGCCACGACGCCGCCGCTGGCCCTGAGGCGGACATTTGCCTTGCCGCCGTAGGCGCCCTTGCGCAGGATGATCGCCCCGCTCTCGGCGGTCACTTCGTCGACGTCGCGTACGGCGCTCATGCCGAAGTGTCCCGCGAGTCTTGCCCCGATCATCTCAAAGAGCGGTCCCTCGGGCAGCAGCAGGAGGTCGGGCGGCACGTCGCCGATCAACCGTACGGCTGCAAGATAGGCAATCTCAGGGTCAGGGTCCTCGAGCGCCGGGTGGACGCCGAGGTGCACATCGCCCACGGCCGCCACGGCGTCCTGGGCAGACGAGGCAAGAATGAGGCTGCGCATCTCGCCGCCCAGGGCCTCCATCAATCCCATCGCCTCGCGGGCCGGCGTCTCGCCGAGGTCCAAGAGGCGCGCCAGTACTGCGCTGCGCATCAGTTGCCACCTCCCGTGACGAGGAAACGCCTCAGCTCGGCGGAGAGCTGGGCGGCCTGCGAGGCCGCGTCGCCCGTGATCATGCGGCTCTGGCGGGTCACCTGAGCTTGAGCGATCTCCGCGAGCGTCAGGTTCTCCCCGACCTCGGCCGGCTTCAGGACATCGATCGGCTTGCGGTTGGCCAGCATGACATCCTTCACCTTCGGGAGGCGCATCAGGGTGCGCGGCCCGTTCGTCACGCTCAGCACGATGGGTCCGGTGCGCAGGCTTTCCTCGTAGCCGCCTGGGATCTCGCGCCGGAGCCTGAGTCCCTCGCCGGCCACCTCTGCCTGCTGTACGAGCGGCACGAATGGCAGGTCCAAAAGTCCGGCGAAGAGCCCAGCCGTTACGCCCATGTCCCAGTCGCCGGCCTGGCGGCCGAAGATATAGACATCCGCCCCGCCGAGTTCCTTGGCCGCCGACTCGAGGCGCCTCGCCGCCCCTAGGGGGTCCACGAAGCCCGTTGCCACATCGATGCGCGCCGCCCGCCCGGCACCGAGCGCCAGGGCCTTGCGCAGCGCGACGTCCTGGGCCCCATCGCCCATGGCGACGGCCGTGAAACTGCCCGCGGAAGCTTCGGAGATCTGTAGGGCAAGCTCGAGGGCATTGCCTTCGAACGGTCCCAGCACCGTCGAGACATCACCGCTCTCCACCTTGCCAGGGAAGCGGATGGCGCCGGGCGGTGCCTCGGGATCGAGGATCGCCTTGACGAAACAGAGGATCCGCATCAGAGTCCCACCTTCGCTCCGATTTCGTCGAACAGCCTGCGCGCGACGACGAGTCGCTGCACCTGCGCCGTGCCTTCGAAGAGGTCGAAGACACGGATGTCCCGGAACCACTTCTCGAGGAAGGGATCCGGCTCCTCGCCGGAATCCGAGGTCAGCTCGAGTGCCTCGCGGCAGATCTGCACCGCCTGGCCGCCGGCATAGGCCTTGGCCATCGATGCGGCGCGGCTCTGCGACTCGCGCGCATCCGCGAGGTAGGCGGACTTCCAGGTCAGGAGGCGCGCAGCGCGCACGCGGCGGTCCATGTCGTCGAGGGACTCGAGAATCGCCCTGTAGCGCGGCAGTCCGCGACCGAGCATGTAGCGCTGCTGCACCAGTTCCCGCGCCCGCTCCGCCGCCGCGCGGGCAATGCCCACCGCCATCGCGGCCACAAGCGGCCGGGTGGAGTCGAACGTGGCCATGGCCACCTTGAAGCCTTCCTTGCTCTGCTGCCGCTCGTAGTGCTCGCGGCCGCCGAGGAGGTTCTCCTCCGGCACGAAGCAGTCCTGGAACACGAGTTCCGCCGTGTCGCTCGCCCTCAGGCCAAGCTTGTGGTGCTTGCGCCCGACGCTGAAGCCCTCGCGGCCCCGCTCGACGACGAAGGTGCGGTGCCCCGCCCGGCCGAGCGACTGGTCGAGCGTCGCGAAGACGACCACCCAGTCGGCGCGGCTGCCATTGGTGATGAACGTCTTGGTGCC
>JAJYNV010000288.1 GCA_021786135.1 Bacillota bacterium | reverse complement strand
AACCAAACGTACAGTGCAGGAGCCATCCACAGAGCGTGCGGTATTTGGTCCCAAGGATGCCTTTGTCGAGAACATCTCCGACAATATCGGCTTGATACGCAGCCACCTGCGGGACCCGCGCGCACGCGTCGAATATCTCACGCTCGGTACCGATGCCCCAACACGGGTAGCACTGGTGTACCTCAACGGGGTTATCGACGGGCACATCGTCGACGAGGCGCGGCGCCGCATCTCTGATTTCCAGCCGTCTCGCGTCGGTTTCGTGACGAGCATGCTGAGGCCACTCTTTGGTGCGATCTGGGACGGGTTCCTGCCAGCTGACTTCTCCGAACGCCCCTACCGGATCGCGGACTTCATCGCTCGCGGGCGCCTCGCAATCCTGGTGGACGGATCGCCATTCGCCATGATCGTACCGATCCTGTTCGTCGAGCTCTTCATCGACGACGAAGAGTATCTGCAGGCAACGTCGACGAGGTACTTCATCCGCACGCTGAAGTTTCTCGCCTTCTTCCTCGCGGCGCTTGGGCCTGGCTTCTACCTAGCGGTCATGACGGTCAACCCGACTATCGTGCCTGGCATGCTGGCTGTCGCCGTGGCATCGAGCCGTCAGTCGCTGCCCTATCCGATCTTCACCGAAACGCTGCTCATGCTTGTGCTCATGGACATCCTGGCGGAGGCCACAGTCAGTCAGAAGAGCATCCTCGGTCCGGCCATCTCGATCGTCGGCGGCCTCGTCGCCGGTCAGGCGGCGGTGCGGGCAAACCTCGCCAGCAACCTGGGAGTAATCGTCGTCTCGATAACTATGCTGGCCACCTTCATGACTTCCCGGCTCTACATAACGTATTCCGTCCGCGTGTGGAAGTATGCGATCCTCGTCGCTTCCGCAGTGTTTGGCATTGCCGGGCTGGCCACCGGACTCTTGTTTCTCATTGCCGCCTTCACAAGCCACAGACAAATCGGCGTCCAGTACCTTGCGCCGCTGGCGCCGCTGCGCCCAGGTGGTTTCACTGCAGGCTCGCTTGACCGAAAGGGGCGGGCGCAGGCTCCGCCGCACGTGCGCCAACCACGCCAACCCCGGCCAACGCCATGACAAAGGTTCGCATCGCCCCTTGGACCCTGGGGTCGATGATGCTGGCAAGTACGATATGCCTGACGCCGCTGACGCTCGATCAGCCCATCCTGCGCGCAGCTGGCGAAGGGACCTTGCTGTGGCTGCTGATTGCGGGGGCCATGGCCATGCTCGGAGTGTACCTGAGCGCCCGCCTCCTCGACGCGCAACTGGTCCCCTGGGCCGAGCGGGCACGTGACCTGCTGCGCTACCCGCGGGCACTCTTCTACGTGCTGGGAGCCGGCTTCATGCTCAACGGCTGGCTCAGCATCCTGGCCTCCACATCGCTGAGCCGCACTCCGCGGGTGGCGATCGCCATGCTTAGCCTTGTGGTCGTCGTATACGTGCTGCGTCTAGGTCTCGAGTCGACGTCCAGGTTCATCGGCTTCCTGGGGCTTGTGGTGGGGCTGAGTCTCGCCTCGGTGCTGACTGTCAACATGTTCAGGGCCAACCTCAGCTATTTGCTGCCGCATCCCCTCGGCACGGGTGGAGTGCCCTGGATGTGGCCGGCGATCGTCTTCTCGCCTCGCGGCTATGACTTGATCGCCTCGTTTGCCGCATATAGCGATCCGGGGTGGCGGCGTCCTGCCTTCCTCGCTGTCGGCATAGGAGCAGTGGTCGTCATCGTCGCTCTCATTCTGCCTGTGCTCCTGGTCGGCTTTGCATCTGCAGCGCAGGACCCCGCCACCTTGTTCCACGCACTCGGCACATTTTCCAGCCCCTATCTTCCCTTTCAGCGGTTTGGATTTATCGTATTGCTCATCTGGCAATTGAATTCGGCCGCTGTCGTCAGCCTCTATGGGATGGCCACGCTATCTAGCCTCAAGGTGCAGGTATTTCCCCTGACGCCCTGGGCCGCCGTCGCAGGCGTGGGGCTGAGTGCGTTCGCACTCTCGTACACCGCCATGGCTCCGGACGTCTACGCTATAGCCATCAATGACTGGTCGATCGCAGGCCTGATCCTCTTCTTCGCAGCGCCCGCGCTACTCGTCGGCCTCGGACGCCAGGTCCGCAGGCAGCTGGCGCGGGCATGAGCAGAGCCAGGCGATGGATCACCGCTGTCCTCATCGCCCTGACACTCATCGGCATCGGCGGATGCTGGGACGAGCGCGACATAAGTGATCGAAGTCCTGCACTGGGATTCGGCTTCGACTATCACAGGAGCAGCGGCTGGAGCGTCGCGATGTCTGAAGTGCGCTTCGTGCAGGGAACTCCGTCGTCCTATACCGGCACTCTGTTCCAGGGGGCGGGTCCCGATCTTCGATCGGCCATGGAGGACCTGCGATCGCACGTCGGCCGGGAGATCTATCTGGGCAGCGTCAAGATCTTTGTTCTTGGGCCGGGTTTGATGGAGAACGGGGTGCGGGACGCCATCCGTCTGCTGCAGTGGAACGAGGAAATCGATCGAACCGCCTTCCTCGTCACCACCACCAAGGATCCCGCTCTGATCCTAAGCAGCTCTGGGCCCGCGGGCCCCAACGTAGTCCGTCTTCTGAAGGCGTTCGAGACGCACAAGGATGTGCGTGACGGTTTCGCGGAAGAGCCTTTGTGGGATGCCATTCGCAGCTTATCCACGCCCGGCACGACGTTTCAGGTACCGATCTTCGACAGCAGTGCGACGGGAACCACCTACACCAACGGCACCGCGTTCGTCGGTCCGGACGGGCGGCTCAGCGCACGGCTCGACACGGAGCATTCAAAATACCTGCGCTGGCTGATGAACCGGTCGAGCCGAGAGGTGCTGGCACTACCGGACGGGCAGCAAGTGCGTACCTCCACCGTGCGCACGCAGGTGCATTTCCTGGGCAGCAGCCGCAGGGTGCTCGTCGACGTTGCCGTTACAGCGGACGGGCACCTGGTGCACGCATCTCTCTTTACAAGCGAAGTGCGCAGGCACCTGGCGGGGGAGGTCGCCGCACTGGCGATACAACATCTCACGGAGGCACTGCATGCCTTGCAGTACGCAGGAGCAGACGTGCCCACTTGGAAGGAGATAGCCAGCGCTGCCGGCTACGAGGACTGGAGTCTGCCCAAGAGCACGATCCAGGTCAGGGTCCGGACAACCGTCGCGCCGTTCACGTCATCCGGATTCTGACACCCGCTGACGCGGAGCATCCCCCATGCCGCTTGCGCTAAGGGGAGCGCGTTCCGAATGTTCGCGCCTCGGACACCCGTCCGGCACGCGAGGTTCACCACCTGAGCCATCACAGGTTCTCCACAGCCTTGACGATCGATCGTCGCTGCGCGCTGCGTGTAGGTGTGCCGGGCGTACACCCGCGTCCGGCGTGCTCTCGCTACGGCGCGTCGGCGCGCGGGATCCTGCGGACAGTCGGCCACGATGCACCCGCTCTTCTCAGGCCCGTCGCTGCGAAGGATCTGGCGACCCAGCCTGAAGAGAGCGCGATGTGCTGCGCATAATAGGTCAGATAACATGCTCCGCAGCCCAGTGCTTCGTACATACGCATGGACGCTTGGGTGCGAGAATTCTTTACAAGGTGCGGTCCGAGCACGATCTTCGCGGCGCTGTACACGCAGCGCGGTTGGTCGCTTGACTGCCTCGCAGATCATGGGATCAGTCAACACCCCAAGTTCTCGCTCACGCTCTTCCACCCGGAGGGAAAGACCCCGCAGTGCTGCGTCGGCATGCGGCGGATGGCAACCGAGCTCAGTGATTCCCTCGTCCAGCTCGCGCTCGACGTCTTCGCTCCTCCACCTGCTGGCCACTTCTTCATGGTCGCCGCCGAACAGGCCGTCCCCGCCGACCAGTGACGTCACGTCGTCCGGATCCGAACTGGGACGTCCCTGTGTCAAGCTAAAATGCAGTCCGGTGCCAAGATGAGGGTGTTGCCGCAGAAGCTTTGCGTCTTCGAGGCACCCCGGCATATTGACGAGCAGCTCGGGCTCGTCACGATCCCTCTCACGTAGCTCTCGAGAATGCCCCGCGACACGTTCGACGCAAGACCGAAATCGTGCGCGTTGACGATCAACCGCTTCACTGTCCCCCCTCCCCCCACACACTGCCCTGGCAGCTTCTCGCACCTGTCGGAGGTGCAGGTTCCGCGCCCGTCCGTACCTTTGGGCAACAACCGGCTGCAGCGCAAAGCGTTCCCAGTGCGCCATTCAAAAGCCCCAGTTCATGTTATGGCCGGGCGTCTCTGTGCGTCTCTCCTCGACGAATCCGGTTCACGTTCCCTTCGGCAGGCCCTGTGCGCGTTGCCCGCACACCCCGTGAACCCTGATGCGGAAGTCGGGCCCACGTGAGCGGATATGCGGGCCGATTCCGAAGCGATCATCTTGTTCATGCATGAGGCCTGAGCCTGTCGGCATGGCAACGCGGAGAGTGGCACGACGGCCTGAGCTGGCTGGG
>JAJYNV010000015.1 GCA_021786135.1 Bacillota bacterium | reverse complement strand
CTCCTTGCCGCCGAACGGCGGGTTCGTGAGCACCACGTCGAACGCGCTCGGCGCTCCCTCGAAGAGGCCCCCGTAAGTCTCCTGCATGGTGAGCGTGTTGCCATGCCAGAGCTTGGGCTCGTCGATCCCGTGCAGGACAAGGTTGGCGAGTGCGATCGGGTAGATCAGGTTCTCCTTTTCACGCCCATAGAAGGTACCGCGCTTCAAGGCTTCGACTTGATCGGCCGTAGCGTCGTCGCCGAGCACCTCTATCTCGTGCAGGTAGGCCTGCGCGAGGAAGCCGCCAGTGCCGCAGCCGGGATCATAGACCGTCTCGCCGGGTTTGGGGTCGATCACTTTCACCATTGCCCGGATGATCTCACGTGGCGTGAAGAACTGCCCGCCGTCGTTGCCCTTCTCGCCCATCTTGAGCAGGAGGCTCTCGTAGACTTGCGAGATCGGGAAGACGTGTGTCGGGTCGATACTCGCGTTGTTGATCTTGTCCACCATATCGAGCACGTCGAGCATGTTCTTCTCGGTGTCGATGCGGGTACGCTCCACGCCCGACATGATCTCGCTAATGACCTGCTGGCGCGGAGCCGCGTTGGGACGCTCGCGCAGTCCCTTGAGGTGTGGGATGAGATCGTCGTTGACAAAGCCGAAGAACGCTCCGAGGGCTCCTTGCTCCAACTCGACCCGCTTTGGGCCACCGGGCGCGGCCCAGTCCTGCCAGCGGTACGGGGCTTCGAGCGACAGCGTGAAGGAAGCACCGACGGCCTCGGCTGCCTCTGCTTCGGTCTGCTCGCGCTCGTCAAGAATGCGAAGGAATAGAAGCCAGGTAAGCTCAGGGACGTACTGCATCGCTCCGGCCACGTTGGAGCGGCGGAGCACGTCGCAGATGGACCAGACGTAGCTGTTTAGGCTCTGCTGGGTGAAGTAGCGGGAACCGTTTCCGTTGGCGGAGCCGTTGCCGTTTTGGCGGAGACGGGGCATGTTTAGTGGCCTCCTTGAAGGGCGTCGGAGAGTAGAGCGGCCGGAAGCGCATCGATGGCTTGGAGACCATGTTCAAGCTCCCAGCAAAGCCGATGGATAGCCTCCGAACGATGGTTGAAGAGGGCGATTATCTCACGCTGTTGACCCAATGGTGGAATCATCATAGGAAAGGCCCCCAGCACCTTCTGGTTGATTGTGGCGATGCCGGTGGTCTGCTTGGCATGGCGGAGGAAGTACGCCTTGCCATAGGTAGAGCCGATCTGTAAGGCTGCAAACTCCGGCGACAACTCAGGGAAGGTGAACCGCACACGGAAAATATGGTTTTGGTGGATACACTCAGGCAACTCGTCGCGCCACAGGGTGCCGCGACCGAGCTTGTCGAGGTCGCCGCCCTCGGTCAAGACAAGGTCCCACTTGGCAAGCTGAAGTTTCTTGATTTCTGTCTCGGTTGCTTCCGTATCGAAGACTTCATTGAGGTCAAGGTGTCCATCCTTTACATTTGCCACCCGCAAGTAGGGGACTTGGTGCGTAATTTTACCTTCAAGTCTACGGCCCAGAGTTACTCCAGCAACAACCTCACCAAGGTCTGCTAGATACCGTTGTGGCCATCTCTTAGCCTCCTCACTCTCAAACACTTCCCGTAGGTACGCTCCCGTCAGCGCCCTCGCTGCCTCTAGCTGCGCCTGCACCGCCGCCCGCGCCTTATTCACGGCCGCCATCTGCTCCGTGAGCATCGCGGCGATGCGGCGCTGCTCGGGGAGAGGGGGGAGGGGGATGCGGAGCCCTTCCAAAAGGCCTGATCGCAGACTGTGGACCGTTGCGCCCTTCTTCACCCCGTCGCGTATGACGTCCGGTCCCATTGCCTGGAGGACACGGAGTAGATAGTCCGGACTAAGCAGACCCCGGTGTGGGATCAAGGCTTTCACGTCCTGGTTAAAGGCCATGGGCGAAGCTGTCATAGCAACGGGAAAAGTGTGGGCTAAGATACCAGACCGAGCAACAACAAGAATGCTCCCTGCCGGAACTATCTTCGTTGCACTCTCGGTCACGGCGACGTCTGTTATCCAGTCTCGCGTGCTCGAAATGACTTCACTCTTCATGTCCTTAGGGGACACCCATGGGATAGTCCCGTGCCAAAAGCCGTCATTATCCTTGGATGGTGTTCCTCCGCTAATAAAGTCCACGACATCACCCAGGGATACCTGCCTCATAGTCTAGCGACGCTCATGCCGCAAACAACCTCCGCTTAGTTTCACGCAGTATGTCGGCTGCCTTGCCGAGCATCTGCAAGGCCCGGAGTCCACCCGCGCGTGTAACCTCCGGTGCCTGAAGCACGTACTGGTTCTCAAGACCCTCCGTGCCCGCCTTGGCGAACTGCGACACCAGGGCTTCAAGGGTTCGTTGCGCTTCTGGTGGCAACCCGTGCAGCCAGTCGGCGTTCTTGTAGCCGAACGCCTCCGCACGCTCCTCGCGGGTCTTCGGATTTACCCCGTAGCCCACCTGCGCGAGCACGTCGTAGAGATCGCAGGCGGTCATGTCCTCCAGCGTTCGTAGGAGTACCGCGCTGCGTCCAGCGTCCGGCAGTGCCTGGAGCAGCTCCCGCCGCTGGTCGGGCGTGATCCACCTCTGGCGGAAGTCGTCGAGCGAGGGCACCTCCGCGACAAGCCGCTTGGCAAGCCGCTCGCGGTACTCTTCTACCGTAACGGGCATGGTCTTGCCATCGACCTCGGTGACGATGTAGCGTCCCGCGTCGGTGATCCGCACCTCGAAACCCTCAACCTTGAGGATGGGCTCGGGAGGGGGCTTTGGCCCGTCGCCGCCTAGCCCCTTGCTCGCCAGCTTCGAGTAGAACTCCTCGCCAAACAGGCGGGTCGCGTTGGTGTAGTCATAGACGCGGAACATGAGCTTGTCGGTCGGCACATGAATGCGCGTGCCCCGCCCGATCATCTGGTAGAAGGAGATCGGCGATTTCACGTACTTGAAGAAGGCCACGTTACGTAGCGGCTCTACGTCCACGCCGGTCGAAAGTAGGTCGACCGTGGTGGCGATGAAGTAACTGCGCTGGCTGCCCTTGAGCTCTGCGAGCGTGAACTCCGCGTCACCGGCGAGAGCCGTGCATTTGAAGGCGTAGTTGGCCACGGGCGCTTCGGCGTGATCGGCACACCACTTCACGTAAAGGTTCTGCATCTCGTTCGCCACGTCGTCGGCGTGGCTGTCGCGTGCGCAGAAGACGATCATCTTCTGAAGCGGCCCGCCGTTGACGAGAAGCCGCTCGAAGAGGTCCCGGCACATCGCCTTGACGCGATCCGGCATCTGCAGCCGGTCCTCAAAGCTCATCGCTTCGTAGCGGTCACGGGCATCCTCAAGGCTTACTTCCTCGCCAGTGGCGGCATCCGTGAGGCGCTTGCCTGCGAGGTCCGACTTCTCGACGCCGGTCTCCTGCTCGGCGTGGGGCTTGCTGTCTAGAAAGATGTCCCGCCGTTCGATCTCGCAGGCCGCGAGATAGCCGTCCTCGATGCCTTGGGCGATGTCGTATTCGTAGACCGGCTCACCGAAATACTTGATGTTGTCGTGGAGGATCTTCTCGTCGTCCTCATCGGTGTCCGGGCCGTTCTTAGCGCTGCCGATCTGGCGCGGCGTCGCGGTGAGGCCGATCTGCACGGCGTCGGGGTTGCGGTCGAGAATGACGCGCCACTTGCCCCAGGCCGACCTATGGCACTCGTCAATGACGACGTGACTGAAGTAGTTCGCCGGATAATTCTCCTTGAGGAAGCTTGCAGTACCTTCTTCGTTGTCCACGTCGAGCGTCTGGTACGTCGCGATGAGGATGCGTGCGTTCTTCTGCGGGTTGCCGGAGCCCACTTCGGCGGCGTCGGCGCCGAAGAAGTTGTGGAAGGTACCTCCCGCCTGCTGCCGCAACTCCGTGCGGTCACAGACGAAGAGTGCGCGACGAAGGCCGCCTGCGTCTGCAATTCGCTTGAGCAACAGCGCCGCGATCCTGGTCTTGCCGGAGCCGGTTGCAAGCGAGAGCAGGGCCCTCTTCTCGCCGCGTGCGATCTTCTCAAGCACGGCACGAATGGCAGCGTCCTGGTAGTAGCGACGGGCGGACTCCCCGTCACGGTACTTCGTGAGGAGGGGTCTCGCTTCTGGTGCGTCCAGTTTGAAACCTACTGCAGCCTCGTACCGCATCCGAAGCTCGTCCGGAGTCGGAAAAGCGTCAAGGGGACGCGGCTCCGACGTGAGATGCGTCGTACGGTCGAACTCAACGAACATGTGGCCGTTGCTCGCGTAGACGAAGGGCAGATTGAGGCGGCGGGACTCCGCATAGCCCTTGGCCTGCGTCAGACCATGGCCTGGCGGCAGGCGTTCGGCCTTCGCCTCGATCAACGCGACGGCGACGGGCTGTGTGTCTGGATTGATGATGACACGCAAGGTGTAGTCGATGCGACCCGCACCGCGACGCCGAGCACGACCACCGACCACTTCGATTGCGCCGTCCGTTTCCTCACG
>JAJYNV010000365.1 GCA_021786135.1 Bacillota bacterium | reverse complement strand
GCCCGCGCGATCCTCGATCTTCTGGCCGTGTTCGTCGGTGCCGGTGACGAAGAAGACGTCATCGCCGCGCAGGCGGTGGAAGCGCGCGATGGCGTCGGCCGCCACCGTCGTGTAGGCATGGCCGATATGCAGGCGGTCATTCGGATAGTAGATCGGGGTCGTGATCGTAAACCGCTCAGGCATCTTCGCTACCTCCCCTGAAATAGAAAAACGCCGCCACCCTCAAGGGGCGACGGGTCGCGGTACCACCCTCATTCTCCGGCTGCATGCAGCCGGACTCTCGCCGATCACGGTGGCACCGGCGCGCCCTGGGCCGCAAGGCTTCGTGCGCGCACTCCGGAGGCATCGTCCCGCGCACCGTCCGCCGGCTTCCACCCTCCCGGCTCGCTCGTGGACCGCTCCCCGCGGGCGCTCTCCATCGTCGCTTTCGCTTATTGTAAGAACATAGACGCCGACGCCCGGTTTGTCAATCGCAGGGGCACCGCCAGGTAGCGGCGCCCCTTGGCGTTCTCGTCAGAAGGGATCGCCGGCCGATGTCACCAGGACAATGGCGAAGCCATCGTATCCCTTGGCGCCGACCGTCTGGAGAGCGGTCGCACGGACCCGCGGCTCACGCGCGAGGATTTCGAAGAAGCGCCTCACGCCCTGCACGTCCTCCTGCGCACTCAGGGCGTCCTTGACGGCCCCGCCCCGCACCACGTTGTCCACGATGATCAGGCTGCCGGTCTCGGTCAATCGCAAGGCCCATTCGAAGTAGAGCGGCGTGCTCCTCTTGTCGGCGTCGATGAAGACGACATCGAAGTGCTCGCCCTCCTCCTCGATCTCGGGCAGCACCTGGGACGCGAATCCCTCGCGCACCTCTACGACCTCTGCCAGACCCGCACGCTCGAGGTTGCGCCTCGCCACTTCGGCATGGCGGCGATTCGCCTCGATCGTCACGAGGCGCCCGCCCTCGGGCAACGCGCGCGCAAGCCAGATCGCGCTATAGCCGCCGAGCGTTCCGATCTCGAGGATCCGGCGGGCGCCTTTGAGCCTTGCGAGAAGCTCAAGCATCCTGCCCTGGTTCGGCGTCACCTGGATGTCCGGCAGCCCGGCCGCCGCCGAATCCTCGAGCGCCTTCTCGAGTGCGGGATCCTGGAGCGCGAGATGATCGCACAGAAAGCGGTCGACCTCAAGCCACGTCTCTTGCACGAACCACACCTCCCCCCTGAGTCTGGATCCTCCCACGCATGAGCCTTCGCCACGCGATACCGAACATCCGTTGGAAGGACCGCCCATCTCAAGGAGCGAATGGCACCTATGTCCCAGGAAAGGAGCTGTGTCCCATGATCAACCGGGTTGTTCTGGTCGGCCGCCTCGCCACAGACTGCGTGCTCCGCTATTCGCACGACGGTCTCGCCATCTCCGCCTTCTCACTTGCGATCGGCCGCACAGACGCCGGAGCGGACTTCCTGCCGGTCGTAGCGTTCCGCAGGCTCGCCGAAGCCACCTCGCGCTATCTCCTCAAAGGCAGGCTGGTGGGGATCGAGGGGCGCATCGCCAGCCGCCCGCTCGACACGAACGACGGCGAGCAGCGGCGTGTGATCGAGATCGTCGCCGACCGCCTGCGCTTCCTCGATCCGCCCCTGGCCCTGGGTGAGGAGACGCCGACCCGGGACGCGACCAATCAGGCGGCGCAGGGTTAGCCGGGGATGCCCATCCTCCAGTTCGTCCTAAACGCCGTCACGACACTGCAGAGCTGGTTCGCTGGGTTCGCCGTGCTCGCCCTGCTCTATGGCGCCTACCTGCTCTGGACGAGCGGCGACAATCCCCAGAGCCGCACGCGTGCCTGGGGTCACCTCTACTCCGTCGCCGCCGGCCTAGTGGTCGTGATCTTCGCGAAGGATATCGTGCGGGTGATCTTCCAATGGGCTGGACTTTCAGCTCCGCTCTGAGTCCCGCGCTCGAACGGGCGTACGGCTGGGTCGGTGTGCTGCTCTGGGCGCACGGCTTCCCGCCCTCCGGCCCCGCCGTGACCGAACTCGCCCACATCGCGCTCCTGGCGGGAGGAGCGCTGGCGGTGCCGCTCTTCATGCTCGAGGCGGGCACGGGCCGTGCGGCGCACGCGCTCTCGCGCCTCGTGCTGGCGGTCGGGGGCGTCCTCGCGAGCCACACGATCGTCTCGTGGCTATGGCTGCTCAACGACGCCCTCGTCGCCACCATAGCCAAGGTGGCCGGCTCGACCGCGATACCGTCGCCCGGGTTCGGCTCGTCACTCGTCGATCTCCTCGTCTTCGGCCTTCCCTACCTCTTGATGCTCGTCTTCCTTGCGGGACTGCTCGTCACGCGGCTTGCCGCACTGGCCCTCCTCGCATCGGTGGCGCCGATCGCGTTTCTGCTCGGCATCCACCACCGCCTGGGCCAGGTACCCCTGCTCTGGCTCTGGCAGACCGCCGCCTGGTCCATCCTGCCCGCCGTCGAAGCCTACATCCTCGTCGGCGTGCGTGGACTCGCTGGAGAGCTCGCCTTGGCCGTGCCGGCCTCGGACATGCTGCTCAGCCTCGTGCTGCTCTTCTTCATGCTGCGCATGCCCTTCACCCTCCTCGGCGCCTGGCGGCGCATCCTGCTGTGACGTGCCACGTGCCGGTCGACCTGCTGCGCATCGAGCCGCGCATCTGGGGCGACCTCGAGACAAGCCAGGCCATCTGCTTCTTCACATCCGGGGTGATCGCCCTCGCCGCCCTGGCTGGCCACCTGCCCGTCTACGCCGCGGTCCCTCTCGCCTGCCCCCTCATGGCTTACGGCCTCTTGGAAGTGGAGGGGCAGCCGCTGCGAAGGATCATCCCGCTCCTCGTGCGCCACCGCGCGTGGTGCCCTGTGATGGCCTCGGACCTCGACCTCACGCTCTGGCAGGATCAGGTGGCGCATGAGCCCAGGCATCAGATCCAGGTGCTGCTGCATTGTCTAGTGGGTAGGACACGCGACGGCAGGTAAGCCGGCGGCCACGGGCGAACGTAGCGCCAACGCCGCTCCTTTGGCGGCAGATTCACCATGGGGCGGGTGACCATGACCATTCGCGTTTGCGTGGCGGGAGCCACGGGCTGGACGGGCGGCGCCGTGACCCGGCAGATCCTTTCGTCGGAGGACTTCCGCTTGACCGGCGCCGTCGCTCGTCGTGCGGCCGGCGTCGACATCGGCACGGCCTTGGGCGCGCCGCCCGCCGGCATCGCCATCTCCTCCGACCTCGAGACGGCACTCCTCATGCCGACCGATGTGGTCATCGACTTCACCTCGCCCGATATCGTCAAACGCCATGCCATGGCGGCCCTCGCGCACGGTGTCAGAGTGGTGATCGGCACGTCCGGCCTGGCGGCGCAGGATTACGAGGAGATCGCCGCCCTGGCTGCCACCACCGGCCTCGGCGTCATCGCCGCGGGCAACTTCTCCATCACCGCAGCGCTCGCAAAGCACTTCGCGCTGCTCGCGGCCAAATACATCCCGTCGTGGGAGATCATCGACTACGCGAGCGCGAACAAGGTGGATGCCCCGAGCGGAACGGTGCAGGAACTGGCGGAAGAGCTCGGGCAGGTGGCGCGACCGCGCGATGAGTTGCCGTCTCAGGTGCTGCACGGCCGAAAGGAGGCCCGGGGCGTCGACATCGAGGGCACCCAGGTACATTCGCTCCGCCTGCCGAGCTACGTCATCGCGTTCGAGACGATCTTCGGCCTGCCGAACGAGCGCCTCACCATCCGGCACGATGCCGGGTCTGGCGCAGACCCATACGTTGCAGGCACCCTCCTTGCGGTGCGTGAGGTACTCCAAGTGCAGGGGCTCGTGCGCGGACTCGACCGCCTGCTCTTCACCTGACCGTAGCCGCCCAAACGTATTTGCACGGCGCCCCGCATGCGGGGCGCCTTTCTGCCCGCCGGACCAGGTCCGCGCCAGGGCTCTCCCCGGTCTCGTCCGCACCTCTCCTGCTGTCCAGGCGCCTCGCGGTCACTCCTCCCGGGCTCTCTCACATAACATGTGACACCTCAACCGCAAGGAGTTGTGCACTAATCCCTTGTGCTGTATTTAGGCGTGCTAACATGTACTCAGGAAAGAGACGTTCTCTCCGAAGGAATTGGGTAAGTTGATCGGGCGCACCACCGGTACCCTGCAGCGGTGGGACCGTGAGGGGATTCTCAAGGCCAAACGCACGCCGACCAACCGACGCTACTACACCTACGAGGACTACCTGCGGGTGCGTGGCCTGCAGCCGAAGGAGCACCTGATTGCCACCTACTGCCGCGTGTCCAGCGCCGGGCAGAAGGGTGATCTCGCAAGCCAGCGACAGGCCGTGGAGCAGTTTTGCATTGCCTCCGGGCGGAGTGTCGCACTGAGACTGGAAGACGTCGGCAGTGGCCTGAACTATGAACGCAGACGTTTCGTCGAACTGATGGAGCGTGTCGAGACCGGCGAGATCAAGGAGATCGTCGTTGCGCACAAGGATCGCCTGGTGCGCTTC
>JAJYNV010000180.1 GCA_021786135.1 Bacillota bacterium | reverse complement strand
GATGACGCGACGCGCGATCGACTCGATGTCGCCGGCGTCGTGGCTCGTGAGAAACACCGTCGCGCCGTCCCGGTTGGCCTCGCGGATCACCTCGCGCACCTCCGCCTTGGCGATGACGTCGAGCCCCACCGTCGGCTCGTCCAGAAACAGCACTTCGGGCTTGTGCAAGAGGCTCGCAGCGATCTCGAAGCGCATGCGCTGGCCGAGCGAGAGCTTGCGCACCGGCACCGCGAGAAGTTCTCCCAGCGCGAAGCGCTCGATAAGTCCCTGCGCGCGTTCGCGGGCGACGGCCGGCGGCAGCTCGTAGATGGCGCCCAGAAGGCGCAGCGTGTCGCCAGCCGGCAGGTGGAACCAGAGCTGCGAGCGCTGGCCGAACACGGTGCCGATCCTGAGGGCCAGCCGCTGGCGATCTTGCCAGGGCACGAGCCCCAGGACCTCCGCGCTCCCGGCGCTCGGGTGCAGGATGCCGGTGAGCATCTTGATGGTGGTGGACTTGCCGGCGCCGTTCGGACCGATGAAGGCGACGGCCTCGCCCTGCGCGATCTCGACGTCGATGCCGGCCACCGCGACATGGCTCACGCGCTCACGCCGCCGCCCCTGACCGAAGATCTTGCGCAGTCCTTCCGTCCGCACTGCCAGCATGACCAGACCCTCCTATATGACGCCGATCCTACCATGAGCGAGGGGGCAGAGCCATAGGGAAGGCCCTTCCCGCCGAGGGCAGGAAGGGCCAGCCCGCCCGGGATTATCCTGCGATCGCGCGTACGGCGCGGAGGAGGGCCTCCACCTCTTCGGGGAGGATATAGGGTGCCATGCCGATGCGCACGACGCCACCCTTGTCGGCGAGGCCCAGACGCTCGATCAGCGTCACAGCGTAGAAGTCGCCGTCCCAGACGAAGAAGCCCTGCTCGCCGAGGCCGGCCGCCACCGCGGCGGGCTCCTGGCCTGCGACGCGGAAGGAGACGGTCGGGGCGCGCAGCCCTTCGCCCACCTCCGGGCCGTAGAGGGTCACCTTCGGCATGGCCGCGAGCCCTTGCCAGAGCTGCCGCGCGAGGCTGTGCTCGTAGGGGTAGATGGCCGCGAAGGAGCTCGCGATGCGCTGGCGCAAGTCGGTGCCGTTTCCCTGGCCCGCGATCGTCTCGATCGCTGCCGTCGTGCCGGCGAGGGCCGCGTGGTTCAGCGTGCCGGTCTCGATGCGGGTGGGCGCGAGGGGATCCTGCGGGCGGACGCGGTCGGTGGGCAGGCGGTCCAGGGCGCCGGGCCGGGAGTAGAGAATGCCCACGTGCGGCCCGAAGAACTTGTAGGCCGAGCAGAGCAGGAAGTCTGTCTCGAGCGCCTGGACGTCGATGAGGGCGTGAGGTGCGAAATGCACCGCGTCGATGGAGACGGTGGCACCGGTCTGGTGGCCGAGGCGCACCACTTCTCCGACGTCGTTTACGGTGCCGACGGCGTTCGAGGCATAGCCGACGGCGATGTGGCGCGTACGCGGCCCGATCAGAGCCTGCAGCGCGTCCATGTCGAGCGTGCAGCTGCCCAGATGCACAGGGCACGAGCGCACGACGATGCCGCGCTCTTCGAGACTGAGCCAGGGAGCGACGTTCGCGTCGTGGTCGAGGTCCGTCACCACGATCTCGTCCCCTGGCGCGAGGGTGCGGCCGATGGCGCGCGCGAGGGCGAAGTTGAGCGTCGTCATGTTCTGTCCGAAGGAAATCGTCCCGGGTCCTGCGGCGCCGAGCAGGGCCGAGGCGGCACGCCGTGCCTCCTCCACCGTTTCGTCGGCGCGGCGGCTCGTCTCGAACTGGCCGTGCGTGTTGGCGTTGCGCCCGACGTAGTAGTCCCGGTGGGCCGCGATCACGGCCTCCGGCACCTGGCTGCCGCCGGGACCGTCGAAGAAGGCTGCGGGATGGCCGTTCACGGTCAGGGCAAGGGCTGGGAAGTGGCTGCGGAACGAGCGGGGATCGAACGCCATGTCGTGGTCCTCCTATCTATATTCCACCGCGCCTGAGCGGTAGGCGAGACAGCAGTCGCGCAAGGGACAGCGCGGACATTCCGGCCAACGCGCATGGCAGATGCGGCGGCCGTGCCAGATCAGCCAGTGGTGCGCCTGGGACCAGCTTTTGCGCGGGATGCGCCGCCGGAGTTCGAGTTCCACTTTTTCGGGTGTGTCGCCCTGCGCGAGGCCAAGCCGCCGCGCGACCCGGAAAACGTGCGTATCCACGGCGATCGCGGGCACGTCGAACGCATTCGAGAGAACGACGTTGGCCGTCTTGCGGCCTACACCCGGCAGGGCCACGAGGTCCACCATGCGCTGCGGCACCTGCCCGCCGTGACGGGCGAGCAGCGCCGCGCAGGTGGCGAGTATGTTCTTCGCCTTGGCCCGGAAGAGCCCACAGTCGCGAATGGTCTCCGCGAGCTCGTCCTCGGACAGGGTGAGCATCCTATCGGGGCTTGCGTAGAGCGGGAAGAGTCGCGGCGTGATCATGTTGACGCGTTCGTCGGTGCACTGTGCCGAGAGGATCGTGGCGATCAGCAGTTCGAACGGGCTCTCGTGGACAAGGGCGCACTTGGCGTCCGGATACGTCTCGGCCAGAGAGGCGAGGATGCGGCCCGTCTCGACGCGCATCAGTCGCTCGCCGCTCCGTCCGACGCGAGCCGGTCGTCCTGGGTGCCGCCGCGGTACTGCAGGCGGTAGAGATCCCAGTACAGACCGCGACGGGCGAGGAGTTCCTCATGGGTGCCGTGTTCCACGATGCGGCCGTGACTCAGCACGAAGATCTGATCGCAGTGGCGGATGGTCGAGAGGCGGTGGGCGACGATGAGTGTCGTGCGCCCTTCGGAGACCCTTTCAAGAGCGGACTGGATCAGGGCTTCCGTTTCGGTATCGATGCTGGCCGTCGCCTCGTCGAGCACGAGCACCTCGGGATTGTGCGCCAGGACGCGCGCGAAGGCGATCAGCTGGCGCTGGCCAGCGGAGAAGGTCGAGCCGCGCTCGAGCACTTCCTCGTCGTAGCGCCCCGGCAGGCGGTCGATGAAGGTGTCGGCGTGGACGTGCGCGGCGGCCTGCTCGACAACATCCGGTGGGATGTCGTCGCCCAGGCGGATGTTGTCCCGCACGTTGCCCGCGAAGAGGAAGACGTCCTGCAGCACCATGCCGATGGCCTGCCGGAGTTTCTTCTGTTCGACTTCGCGTACGTCTTGGCCATCGATCAGCACCCGGCCGCGCTGCACATCGTAGAAGCGACCGATCAGGTTGACGATGCTCGACTTGCCCGCACCGGTAGCGCCGACGAACGCGACCGACTGTCCCGGCTGCACCGTGAAATCCACGTCTTTGAGCACCCAGTCCTCGCCCTGGTAGGCGAACCAGACATGCTCGAAGCGGATCTCGCCGCGCAAGGGGCTTGGCAGTGCAGGCGGAGCGTCTTTGTCGAGCACCTCCTGTGGTGTGTCGAGCACCTGGAAGATGCGCTCGGAGGCGGCCATGGCCGCCTGCATGATCTGGTACTTGTCGGCCATGTCGTTGATCGGCTGATAGAACTGTTGCGCGTAGCCGATGAACGCGTAGAGCACGCCGAACGCGACGATGTGCTCGAGAACGGTGCCTCCGCCCCACCAGATCAGGGCCGCAACCGTCAGGTTGTAGAAGAAGTTCATGGTCGGCCGGAAGACGGCGAAGATCGTCAGCTCGCGGATGCCTGCCTTGAGATAGCCCGTGTTGTCCCGATCGAACCGGCGCTGTTGGCGCAGTTCCTGGCGCATCGCCTGCACGACGCGCATGCCGGAGAAGTTCTCCGAGAGGAAGGCGTTCAACCGGGCCAGGTAGAGGCGGACGGTGCGGTAGGCGTCGCGGGCGTAGTTCGTGTAGATGATGGTGCTCACGATCAGGAGCGGGATGATGGCGTAGCCCACGAGAGCGAGAAAGTGGTTCAGTTCCCACATGATCACCATCGCGCCGACCAGCAGGAAGAGGTCCTTGAAGATGTTGACGATGACCGAGGTGTACACCTCGTTCAAGGCTTCGGTGTCGTTCGTCACGCGCGTAACGAGACGGCCGATGGGGTTGCGGTCGAAGTACTGGAGGTGCATGCCTTCGATGTGGCTGAAGAGCTGCCGGCGGATGTCGAAGACGATCATCTGGCCAGCCCACTGCAGGATGTATGTCTGGATGTAGTTGGCGGCGAAGGCAACCACCACGACAAGGCTGTAGATCAGGCCGAGCAGAACCAGACCATGCACGTCCTGCTGGCGGAAAGGCCCGATGGCCTGGCTGGAGAGCGGTTGCGCCTGAAGAGCCCGCCCGCCCAGCGTCGGCACGTCATGGCGCCACTTGACGGTCTTGCCCTGGACGATGCCGGCGATGAGGTACTCCTTGCCGTTCGGTGCCTTGTCAATGGCGTAGAGCGTCCCGTGGTACGCGGTGTGCAGGTTCTCAAGGCGCACGTAGGCGCGCCCGTCGTAGAGCACGGCGCCCTTGGGGGCCGCCTGGGGACTG
>JAJYNV010000255.1 GCA_021786135.1 Bacillota bacterium | reverse complement strand
AAGATGAGGCACGGATCGAGCGTCCTTCGTCGACCCGAGGGCCGAAGGTGCACCGCGTGACGAACGAGGCAGAGACGCACGTGGTGCTCTGGGAAGGTCTCTCTGCCTCCTCGCCGCCGACGCCTGCCGCCAATGCATCAAGCGCGGCATCGGCCCGGCTGAGGGCCGCACGTCCATCGGCGAGAGCGGTCATGATGGATGGCACAGCGATCGCGACCGGCACCTCGTCGGGGCCGCGGTCGTTACGCACGACGCGTCGTACGGAGCCGTCGTGGCAGGCATTCCCGCCAGGCTGCTCCGTCCAAGGCAGGAGGTGGGATCATGATCCGCATGGTCGATCTTGAGGCATTGCACCGACCGATCCAGGGTGAGCTGGATCGTGCCACCCGGCGCGTGATGGAACACAAGCGCTTTATCGGCGGCCCGGAGGTCGAGGAATTCGAGCGGGCTTTCGCCGCCTGGACCGGCTATCGCCACTGCGTCGCGGTCAACTCGGTCACGGTCGCCCTGATGCTCGGCATTCTGGCCCTCGAACTGCCCAAGGGCGCCACGGTCGCGACTGTGGCCAACGCCGCCATCGCGACTGTCGATGCGATCGTCGGGGCTGGCTGCCAGCTGGCATGGGTCGATGTGGAGCCCGCCACGGGACTGATGAATCCCCACTCTCTTGCAAGGGTGCTCGAGCGCGAGAAGGTGCATCTCGTGCTGGCGGTGCACTTCTCTGGGGCACCTGCTCCACTGCCGGCGATCCACGCTCTCGCGATGCAGCACGGTGCGCAAGTGGCGGTCGACGCTTGTCAGGCACTCGGCACCAGGGTGGCCACGCTCCAGGGCCTGATGCCCGCCGGCTGGGGGGCACGCTGGGCCGTTTACAGCTTCTATCCCTCAGAGAATCTGGGCGCCCTCGGCGCCGGTGGAGCCATCGTCACCGACGACGACGAGATCGCCCATCGCGTCCACCTGCTTGGTCACCACGGGCAGGCTCGACAGAACGAGAGCCTCCGGCCCTGCTTCTCGGAAGGGATGGATACTGTGCAAGCGGCATGGCTCATGGCGAAACTGCCCCACCTGTCCTCCTGGACCCGACGCCGACGCGAGCTGGCCTCCCTCTATGACCGTCTCCTGCCGGCAGCGATTCGCCTGCGCCATGAGCTCTACGGCGAGTCTGTCTTCCGTCTCTACCCGGTGCGCGTCGGGCGACCTGACGATATCCAGGCCGCGCTCGCCGTCCAGGGCATAGAGAGCGACGTCTATCGTCCGCATCCCGCCTGCAGTCTCCTGGCGGGACACCAGCCGAACCTGCCGGCCACGCGGGATCTGCTCAGCCGGGTGCTGAGTCTGCCGCTCCACCCGCATCTGACGGAGGATGACGTTCAATACGTGGCGGGCTACCTGCTCGAGGAGCTCGCCAAGGCGTAAAGGATGGTGGCCCTGCGGCAGCGCCGAGCCGCCCCAGGGCTGGGAAGCATCGTGGTCGACTAGGAGCGCTCGGTGTCGGACGCCAGCATCGCGTCGCGGCGCACCGGCCCGCGCCCGCCACCCACCACAAGAGCCACGCTCGACAGGATCACGATGAGCCCCAGGACCATGCGCCAGGAGATCGCCTCGCCGAGGAAGACGGCGCCCCAGACCACTGCGAACGGCGGGACGAGAAAGGTGACGGTGAGCGTGCGGACAGGTCCGACACTGTGGATCAGTGCGAAGTAGAGGAGATACGCCGCAGCGGTGCAGACCACGGCGAGCATCACCAAGGCGATCACGGCCGTCGTCGACGGCTGGGCAGCGGGAATGGCGAAGAGGCTGACGGGCAGGAGCACGATCGCGGCGCCAGCCTGCTGGCCGATCGCCATGTCGAGCGGTTTCTCGCCGTGAAAATAGCGGCTCGAGAAGACCCCCGCGATGCCATAGGCCATCGCCGCCAGGAGTGAGAAGCCGACTGGCAGCCAGTTGTCGTGCATGTGGCCGCCGGATCCACCCATCAGCACCCCTACTCCCGCAATGCCCAGCACGACACCCAGAGTCTTGCCCCAGGTGAACGCCTCGCGTGCCCACGCCCAGGCCACCAACGCGGTGAAGAGCGGCGTCGTCGCGTTGAGAATCGCCGCGAGACCAGAGTCGAGACGCAGTTCCGCGCTGGCGATCAGCGTAAAGGGAATCGCGGCATTGGCTGCACCCAGGACGAGGTACTGCCACCATTTGTGCAGCACCCGGATCCTGTGCCGGCTGAGCCAGGCGAAAAGCAGCAGGGCCACGGACGCGAGAAGCACCCGCAGCTCAATCAGCACGGCGGGGCCGAACGCCGGCGCCCCGATCTTGATGAAGAGAAACGAGCTTCCCCAGATGGCGGCCAGGCCACCGAGCATGGCCACATCCTTGAGTTTCACCTAATGTCCCTCGTCATTCATGATATGGCCCAGCCGAGTCCCACTCGCCGCCAGTTGCAGGAAAGCTCCCGCCGTCGGCGGGAGCTTTCCTCATTCCCACTCGATCGTGCCAGGCGGCTTTGACGTGATATCGTACAGAACGCGGTTGACGCCCTCCACCTCGCTGACGATCGCGGAGGCGATCTTCTGCAGGAGCTGCGGATCGAGCTTGGCCCAGTCCGCCGTCATACCATCGTCAGAGGTCACCGCGCGCACGACCACCGCTTCACCGTAGGTGCGATGGTCGCCCATAACGCCGACGGTACGCACGCCGGGCAGTACGGCGAACCACTGCCAGAGCTCCGATGCAAGTCCTGCCGCCTCGACTTCGCGCCGCACGACGAGATCGGCGCGCCGCAAGAGCTCGAGTCGCTCCTGCTGCACTTCCCCGACCATGCGGATGGCAAGTCCCGGACCCGGGAATGGCTGGCGCTGCACCAGGCTCGCTGGGAGCCCAAGCTCCTGGCCAAGCCTCCGCACCTCGTCCTTGAAGAGTTCACGCAAGGGCTCGAGCAGCCGGAAGCGGAGATCCTCGGGCAGGCCGCCGACGTTGTGATGGCTCTTGATCACCGCTGCCTGTCCGGGGCCACTCTCGATCACATCCGGATAGAGGGTGCCCTGGACCAGATAGTCGATGGGGCCGAGCTTCTGGGCCTCTTCCTCGAAGACGCGGATGAAGAGATTGCCGATGCGCTTGCGCTTCTCCTCCGGGTCGACGACGCCCTTGAGCGCCTCGAGGAACCGCTCCTGCGCGCGGACATGAATGAATCGCAAGGGCACGCGTTCCGTGAAGGCACGCTCCACCTCTTCGGCTTCGCCCGCTCGCAGGAAGCCGTGGTCGACGAAAACCGCCGTGAGCCTGTCGCCCAGGGCGCGATGCACGATGGCCGCCGCCACCGCCGAGTCGACGCCGCCTGAAAGGGCCACCAGAGCTGATCCTTGCCCGACCTCCGCCTGGATGCGCGGTATCTCGCGCTCCACGAACGAGCCCATGTCCCAGCCGCCCTTGAGCGCGGCGACGGAGTAGAGGAAGTTGCGCAGGATATCCATGCCGTGCTCGGTGTGCACGACTTCCGGGTGGAACTGCACCGCATAGATGCGACGTCCGGGGTCGCCCATGGCGGCGCATGGCGCTCCGTCGCTGGCCAGGAGCAACGAGAAGCCGCTCGGCAGACTGGCGACGCGGTCGCCGTGACTCATCCAGACCTGCATGTGCTCGGGCAGGCCGGCAATCAGAGGATTGTCCACTCCCGTCCGCCGGGCCTGCGCCGGCCCGTACTCCGGTGTACCGGGGTCGACGCGGCCGCCCAATGCATGCGCGAGGTACTGCATGCCGTAGCAGATGCCGAGCTGAGGCAGACCCGACGTCAGGAGGCGGTCATCCATCCGAGGAGCTCCGGGGCGGTACACGCTATCGGGTCCGCCGCTCAGAATCAGCGCGGCTGGTTCCTTGGCCATGATGTGCTCATAGGAAGCGGCTGCCGGCACGATCTCGGCATAGACCCCGAGTTCGCGCACGCGACGCGCGATGAGCTGGGCATACTGGGCGCCGAAATCGAGGACGAGGATGCGCTCGCTCATGGAGCGACAGCCTCGGTGCGCAGAATGAGAAGTTCTGGATGATTGCGGTAGCGGCCAGCGTAATCCAGGCCATATCCCACGATGAACGCGTCGGGAATGCGAAAGCCGACGTAGTCGACCGGCACGTCCACCTCGCGGCGATCCACCTTGTCCAGCAGGGTGCAGATCTGCATGGAGCGCGGCTTGCGAGCCCTGAGGTTCTGCAGGAGGAAGTTCAACGTCCGTCCCGTATCAATGATGTCCTCGACGATCAGCACGTCCCGACCCTCGATCGACTAGTCGAGGTCCTTCAGCACCCGTACGGCACCTGAGGAGACCGAACTGTCGCCGTATGAGGAGACCGCCATGAAGTCCATCTCCACCATGCCATTGATCTCGCGCACGAGATCGGCTGCGAAGATCACCGCGCCGCGCAGGATCGAGATGGCCAGGAGCGGCTGATCACCCTGGAGATGCTCCGAAATTTCCGCGCCCAGTTCCTGCACGCGCTT
>JAJYNV010000425.1 GCA_021786135.1 Bacillota bacterium | reverse complement strand
CTGAGTGCGGTCTCGAGCAGGTAGCGTCCGAGTCGGTCCTTGACGCTGCCGCCGGGATTGAACATTTCCAGTTTGGCGTAAAGACGCACGTCTGGGCTGAGTTCCGTTGGATGAAGTTCCAGTACGGGAGTCTGACCGATCAGATCGAGGACGCTCTGTGCGACGTCCAAGCCTCCACCTCCAGCTGGGCAGGTTGCGGCCACGTACCCGGACCCGGCCGGGTGCACGCCTCCCCTCGCCTATGATAGCCTTTTTGTCGCAGCCATGGGACGAGCACGAAAGGAGATCCCGATATGCAAGTGACCTGGTATGGCCAGGCGGCCTTTCTGCTGGAGGCGGCAGAGGGCAGCGTCTTCCTCGACCCGTTCAAGGTACTCGCCCTGCGCCCGGGCATGGTCTTCGACTACCCGCCCCTGCCGAGGCTCGCGCCGGACGTCGTGCTCATCACGCACGAGCACTTCGACCACAACGGCCTCGACGCGCTCGATCAGCCCAAGATGACCCTCCGCGCCACCGCCGGGCGCTTCACTACGCCGGTCGGGGAGGTCCTCGCCGTCGCCGGCGAGCATGACGATGTCGCAGGCACGAAGCGCGGCCCGAACACCATCTTTCGCCTGGAGCTCGACGGGCTGCGCATCGCGCATTTCGGCGACTTCGGCCAGAAGGAACTCAGACCTGAGCAGTTCGAGCAGATCGGCCTGGTGGATCTCGTCTTCCTGCCGGTCGGCGCAGGGCCCACAATCGGTCCCGAGGCTGCGCGCACCATCGCCCAGACGCTCGAAGCCCGCTACATCGTGCCAATGCATTACCGCACGCCGGCCGTGAACTTCCTTGAACCGGTGGACCCCTTCCTTGCGCTCTGGGACGATGTGCGACAGCTCGACGGCGCAAGCTTCGAGACGAGGGACTTCACGGCGGACGGGCCCGTTTGCATTGTGCCCAAGGCGCCGCTCCGCGCCTGACGCAACATAATCTTCGCGAAACCTTCGCACGATCTTCAGCGGCCATTCCTACACTCGAGCCGACCCGAGTTGAAAGGAGTGTCCGCATGTTCCCTGGCAGGAGGCTCTGGGCCAGCGCCGCAATCACGCTTGTGGCCATCGTCGGTCTTGCCGGCACCGCGGCCGCTGGTTCCCTCCAGATCACCGAGACCGGATCATCTCTGCTCTTCCCGCTGTTCCAGGAGTGGGCGCCGGTATATCAGCATCTCACCGGTGTCGAAATCACGCCGCAGTCCACGGGTTCGGGCACGGGGATCTCGGATGCCGAAAATGCCACGGTCAACATCGGCGCATCGGACGCCTACGTCTCCACCGCGCTCGAGGCTCAGCACCCGAACCTTTTGAACATCCCGCTGGCCGTCTCTGCGCAGCAGATCATGTACAACCTGCCTGGGCTCAACAAGAAGCACCTGCGCCTCAACGGTCCCGTGCTCGCCGGCATCTACGACGGCAAGATCACGAACTGGGACAACGCGGCGATCAAGCGGCTGAACCCCGGAGTGAAGCTGCCGAACCTTCCCGTGGTGCCCATCCACCGTGCGGACGGCTCGGGTGACACCTTCCTCTTCACCCAGTACCTCAGCTTCACAACCCCGAGCTGGATGCACGGTCCCAGCTTCGGCACCTCCATCACCTGGCCTTCCGTACCTGGCAGCGTCAGCGCCGAAGGCAACCAGGGCATGGTGCAGCAGCTCACCCAGTATCAGGGCGGCGTGGCCTACGTCGGCATCTCCTGGCTCACGCCAGCGCTCAAGGATGGCCTCGGCGAGGCCATGGTGGAGAACCGCGCCGGGCAGTTCCTGCTGCCGACGCCGCAGACCATTGGCGCAGCCGTCGCCGTGATGGCGAAGCACACGCCGAAGACCGAGCGGATCTCGCTGATCTTCTCGCCAGGCAAGAAGTCCTACCCGATCATCAACTACGAGTACGCGATCGTCCCCAAGACACAGCCGAACGCGCAGGTCGCGGCCGCCGTCAAGAAGTTCCTGCTCTGGGCCACCGCCCCCGCGCAAGGGAACTCGGCGAAGTTCCTCACATCGGTGCACTTCCTGCCGCTGCCCTCGAACGTCCTCCCCATGAGCCGGACGCAGATCAACGAGATCAACTAGGGAAGCCGTCCCCGTCAGGACCCGGCCGCCATGGCCGGGTCCTGATGCATTGCTGGCATGGTTCACGATGGTTGCTTTGATTGAGGGTACGTGTATAATTGCTGTTATGCTAAGCAAGAGCGCTGCCCTTCCGACCGAGGTCCACGCGGTGCTGCGAGCGTACATGGATGCCATCGTTCTGGCCGAGCCGATGCAGCTCAAGGTGTGGAAGACAGCCGGCGTCACCCTGACGCAACTGCGCATCCTGCGCGTGCTGCGCGAAGGGGCCTGCTCGGCCAGTGAGCTCGCCGGACGTGCGGGCCTCTCCGCTCCCTCACTGACGCGGGTACTAGATCGCCTCGAGGAACTCGGACTCGTCGCGCGGGTCGCGGACCAGTCCGATCGCCGTCGCATCTCGGTGCAAATCCTGCCCAAGGGCGAGACGTTGCTTGGTGATCAGAGCATCTGGCAAGGCTCGTCCTTCGCTGAAGCCGTCCGCAGCATGTCGGCCGAGGAACGCCTTGAATTCGTCCGCGTCGTGCGCGGCTTCGTCGCGAAGGTGCGCGATGCGCAGCACGACAAGGTGGAAAGCTAGTTTTTCCGGGGGGTCACATCGTGGTTCAGGATCCGAAGGCACCTGGTCTCGCCTACAAGTGGATCGCACTCTCGAACACCACGCTCGGCGTGCTGATGGCGGCCATGAACGGCACAATCGTCATGATCTCGCTGCCGGTCATCTTCCGCGGTCTGCACGTCAACCCCCTCGGGGCTGGCCAGACCGGTCTCCTGCTCTGGGTGCTGATGGGCTACAACGCCGCGACGACCGTTCTCCTGGTGACGTTCGGGCGCATCTCGGACACCTTCGGCAAGGTCAGGTTCTACAATCTAGGCTTCATCATCTTCACGCTCGGTTCCATCCTGTCGGCGCTGACACCGGGTACGGGCATGGCCGGCGAGGTGGAACTGATCATCTTCCGCATCGTGCAGGGCATCGGCGGTGCCTTCCTCTTCGCCAACAGCGCCGCCATCATCACCGACGCGTTCCCGGCGCACCAGCGCGGGCTCGCGCTCGGTGTGAACCAGATCGCGGCCATCGGCGGCAGCGTTGTCGGACTCGTCCTGGGCGGCATCGTGGCCACCTACGACTGGCGCTACGTCTTCCTCGTCTCGGTGCCGGTCGGTCTCGTCGGTACGATCTGGGCCTATCTGCGGCTCAAGGAGATCGGCGTGCGCACGCCGCGCCATCTCGACGGCTGGGGCAACCTCACGTTCGGCCTCGGTCTCACGTCGCTGATGGTCGGACTGACCTACGTTCTGATGCCGTACAAGAACGCCTCGATGGGCTGGGGGGACCCCTGGATCCAGGCAGCCATCGCCCTGGGCGTCGTCCTCCTCGTGGTCTTCCTCTTCGTCGAACAGCACGTTCCGGATCCCATGTTCGAACTGAAGCTCTTCCGCATCCGCCCGTTCTGGGCGGGCAACCTGAGTGGTTTCCTGGGCTCTCTCGGGCGCGGCGGCCTGCAGTTCATGCTCATCATCTGGCTGCAGGGCATCTGGTTGCCGCTGCACGGCGTCAGCTTCGCGCAGACGCCGATGCAGGCGGGCATCGACACCTTGCCGATGATGGTCGGCTTCGTCATCGCCGGTCCGATCAGCGGAGCGCTTTCAGACCGCTACGGTGCACGCACCTTCTCCACCCTGGGCATGCTGGTGACAGCGGTCGGGTTCTACCTTCTCACGACGCTCCCTGCAGACTTCAGCTTCTGGGTCTTCGCCATCTACCTGATGCTCATGGGCCTCGGCATGGGGCTCTTCGCGTCGCCGAACACGTCGTCGATCATGTCCTCGGTCCCTGCCGAACACCGCGGTGTCGCATCGGGCATGCGCGCCACATTCCAGAACGCGGGTACCGTGATGAGCATGGCGGTCTTCTTCACGATCGTCATCTCGGGTCTCGCGGTGCACCTCCCGCCGGCTCTGAAATCAGGACTGACGGCAGCCGGGATGCCTGCGCCGCTCGCGACGGGCATCTCGCACCTGCCACCGGTCGCTGCGCTCTTCTCCGCCCTGCTCGGCTACAACCCGCTGGGGAACCTTCTGCCGGCGAGCGTCCTGCACGCGCTGCCAAGGGCCGTCACAGCCAAAGTGCTGGGGACGCACTTCTTCGCGCAGCTCATCTCCCAACCGTTCAGCGAGAGTCTGCGCACTGTCTTCTACATGTCGATCGGACTCTCGCTGGTCGCGGCGGTGGCATCGCTCCTGCGTGGCCGGCACTACATCGAGGAGATCCACGGCCCGCGCGGGGCGGATGCGCCGGATGGCGCACAACTCCCCGACGGCGATGCGCGGGCGAGGGCGGCCGCGCTCGAATCTACCGACTGACCGTGGGAACTGGCAAAGGGGCCGCGCATGCGGCCCCTTCG
>JAJYNV010000238.1 GCA_021786135.1 Bacillota bacterium | reverse complement strand
TCACGTGACACGATCCTGGCTCTCTCGCTCATCAGCCTTCCTCCTAATCAGCGAACCCGCGCGACCGTCTCATAGGTCAAGGCCCGCCCCTCGTCAGGAGCGGGCCCACCGTGGAGCCAAGGTCAGGGCGTCGTCTCGACCGGCATGGCGGGCGTTCGTCCTGCCGGGATCTGCGTGTGCGCATGGTACGAGGAACGGACGAGCGGTCCGGACTCGCAATGGGCAAAGCCCATCGCCATGGCCTCGTCGCGGATCTCGGCGAACTCGTCCGGGGTGTAGTAGCGCTCAAGCGGCAGGTGGTGCATGGTTGGGCGCAGGTACTGCCCTACAGTGACAATGTCGACGCCGACATGGCGCAGGTCCTCGAGCGTCTGCCTGATTTCCTGACGGCTCTCGCCCAGGCCGAGCATGATGCTCGACTTCGTGAAGGTGCGCGGCTCTTGGAGCTTCGCCTGGCGCAGCAGTTCGAGTGATCTGCGGTACTTCGCCTTCGACCGCACGTGATCCGAGAGGCGTTCCACCGTTTCGACGTTGTGGTTGAGAATTTCGGGCCGCGCGTCCATGACGAGCCGCAAGGCGTCCCAGTCGCCCTGGAAGTCCGGGATCAGAACCTCCACGGAACACTCGGGCCTACGGCGGCGGATCGCGCGGATCGTCTCGGCGAAGATGGAGGCACCACCGTCCATGAGATCGTCGCGCGCCACCGAGGTGACGACGACGTGCCGCAGTCCCATGTCCTCGACGACGCCGGCGACGCGATCCGGTTCCTGCAGGTCGAGTTCGTTCGGCCTGCCGCTCTGTACGGCGCAGAAGCCGCAGTGCCGCGTGCAGACGCGTCCCAGGATCATGAAGGTCGCGGTGCGGTTGTTCCAGCACTCGCCGAGATTCGGGCAGCGCGCTTCCTCGCACACGGTGTGCAGAGCGTTGCCGCGCATCATCCCCTGGATGGCGGCATAGTTGCCTCCGGTCGGCAGTTTGACCCGCAGCCATTCCGGACGACGGCCGAGGTCCTTCTGCGCGAGCGGCATCTCAGTACACCTGGGTTTCGGGGCCCATGGCCTCGAGTCGCCGCTTGACGGACCCCAGGTACTGGTTGGCGATGGCACCGTCGAGGATCCGGTGATCGAAGGAGAACGAGAGGAACATCATCGAACGCACGGCGATGGCATCGCCCTCGACGACGACCGGCCGCTTGACGATGGATTCCATGGAGAGGATGGCCGCCTGCGGCTGGTTGATGACCGGGGCGGAGAAAACGGACCCGTACGAGCCCGGGTTGTTCACGGTGAAGGTCCCCCCCTCGAGGTCCGCTAGCATCAGCCGGCCGGACCGCGCCCTGGTGATGAGGTCGTTCGCCGCGCGTGCGAGGCCTGCGATCGAGTACCCATCCGCGTTGCGCAATACCGGCACGACCAGTCCGTCCGGGATGGCGACCGCAATGCCGACGTGGATCGCGCCGTGGATGATGATCTTGTCGCCGCCCCAGCTCGCATTGATCTGGGGGAACTCCCGCAGAGCCTCGACAGCTGCCTTCGTGACGAACGGGAGATACGTCAAAGGCACGCCCTCACGCGCTTCGAACTCCGGCCGCAAGGCTTTGCGCAACGCGACGACCCGGCTCATGTCCACCTCGAACCAGGCGGTGGCATGCGGCGACTCGTGCTTCGAGCGTACCATGTGCTCCGCAATCGTGCGACGCATGGGGGTAAGCGCCATGAAGCTGTCCCCTGCGATCGGGGCGGGAGGGGCTGTCGGCGCCGGAGCCTGATAGGCGGGTTGCGCAACGGCGGGGGCTGGTGCAGGAGCGGGAGCTGCCGCTTGGACGGCCGGAGCCACGGCAGATGCCCCGGATCCCTGGAAGCGCTGCAGGTCTTCCCGCGTGACACGGCCCTCAGCACCGGTGCCCGGCACCAGCGAGAGGTCGACGCCAGCCTCGTGCGCCAAACGGCGGACATAAGGCGACGTGCGCACCCGTCCGCGGGCGGCCTGAGGTGCGGGAGCCGCGCTGGCCACCGCCTGGGGTGCGGGCGTCGCCACCGCAGCCGGAGCCGGAGTCGCAGCCGGTGCCGAAGCGGCGGCGCTGGCTGCCGCGGCTGTGGGAGACGCCGCTGCGGGTGCGCCGCTTTCCGCGATGTCGCAGATCGGCTCGCCAACCTTAAGCGTCTGGCCCTCTTCGGCGAGCAGCGCCGTCAGCGTGCCGCCGAACGGGGCCGGGACCTCGGCGTTCACCTTGTCGGTCGCAACCTCGCAGATCGGCTCGTACTTCTCGACCAGGTCGCCGACTTTCTTGAGCCAGTGACCGATGGTTCCTTCCGTGACGCTTTCCCCGAGCTGGGGCATCTGGACTTTGATGGCTTCCGACCTCCTTGCAAGCTAGAGCGCCAAGAGCTCGCGCGCCGCTTGCGCAATCTTCTCGGGGTTCGGCATGAAGTGCTCTTCCTGCGGCGTGTTGAACGGCATGGCCGGAATGTCCGGGCCGGCAAGCCGCCGAATCGGCGCGTCCAGTTCGTAGAGGGCACCTTCGGCGATCGTCGCGGCCACCTCGGCACCGGCACCCATCGTGTAGTTGGCCTCATGCACGATCAGGGCCCTGTGCGTGCGGGCCACGGAGGCCAGGATGGCTTCACGGTCGAGGGGCAGCAGCGTGCGCAGGTCGATGACCTCCGCCGAGATTCCTTCCTTGGCCAGGGTGTCCGCGGCCTGCTCGGCGTAGAGCGCCATGAGGCCGTAGGCGAAGATGCTGAGGTCCTTGCCCTCGCGCACCATGCGCGCCTTGCCGATCGGCACGGTCACGTCGCCGTCCGGGACCTCGCCGCGCACCAAGCGGTAGCTGCGCTTGTGCTCGAAGAAGAGGACCGGGTCCTCGTCGCGAATGGCGGCCTTAAGGAGGCCCTTCGCGTCGGCCGGCGTCGACGGGATCACGACCTTCAGCCCGGGCACGTGCATGAAGAAGGCCTCGACGCTCTGCGAGTGGTAGAGGCCACCGTGCACGCCGCCGCCAAAGGGGGCGCGGATGACCATCGGCACATGGAAGTCGTTGTCGGAGCGATAGCGGATCTTCGCCGCCTCGCTCACGATCTGGTTGAACGCCGGGTGGATGAAGTCAGCGAACTGGATCTCCGCAATCGGCACGAGCCCGTTCAGTGCCATGCCGATCGCGACGCCGACGATGCCGGACTCACCGAGCGGTGCGTCGATGACGCGCTTGTCGCCATAGGCGTCGACGAGCCCCTCGGACGCCCGGAACACCCCACCGCGCTTGCCTACGTCCTCACCCAGGAGAACGACGCGCTCGTCGCGCGCCATCTCCTCGTGCATCGCTTCCCGGATGCCGTCGATGAGATTCTTTACGGCCATGACGCCCTGCCTCCTAGTCCGCGTAGACGTGCGTGAACATGTCTTCGACCGGCGGGTATGGCGCAGCCTCGGCATAGGCGATGGCGTCGTCGACCTCCGCCTGAACCTCGACGCGAAGGGCGTCGACCTCTTCAGCCGTCATGATGCCCGCCTCGAGCACGTGGTTCTGCATCCGCTGGATGGGATCGCGATCCTTCCACGCGTCCACCTCTTCGCGGCTGCGGTACGTGCGGTCGTCATCGTCCGAGGAGTGGGGCAGCAGGCGATACATCTTGAATTCGAGCAGCGTCGGCCCGTCTCCGCGGCGCGCACGTTCGGCAGCCTGGACCGTCGCTTCGTAGCTGGCAAAGAAATCGGTACCATCCACGGTGACCCCGGCCATGCCGTAGCCAAGAGCGCGCTCAGCCGTGTCCTGCACCGCCATCTCCTTGGACTGCGGCGAAGAGATAGCATAGCCGTTGTTCTCTACGACGAACAGCACCGGCAGTTTGTAGATGGAGGCCCAGTTCAACGCCTCGTGGAAGTCGCCCTGGCTGGTGGAACCCTCACCGAGCGATGCCGCGGAGACGGTGTCCTCGCCGCGCAGTTGACTCGCGTACGCAATGCCCACCGCGTGCAGCACCTGCGTCGTGACAGGACTCGATCCCGTGATGACGTGGCGTTCCCGCCAGCCGTAGTGGCCAGGCATCTGCCGCCCACCCGACGTCACGTCCTCAGCCTTGCCGAGGAGGCTCAGAAAGGCCTGACGCGCCGTGTAGCCAAGCGTCACCATGACGCCGATATCACGGTAATAGGGCAGAAAGTAGTCGGTCGGGCGCAAGCCTGCGGCCCAACCCACCTGCGCAGCCTCCTGGCCGCGGCAGGGAATGACGAACGGCGCCTTGCCGGCTCGGTTCAGGGTCCACATGCGCTCATCGATCGTACGAGCGAGCAGCATGTTGCGGTACATCTTGCGTACCTCATTGGGGCCGAGCGACGACGTCGCCTTCGGCGACACCTTCGTCTTAGCCATCTATCGGGAACCTCCCTCCGCCTCTGGGGCCCCCTTCCGGATGACCGGGCGCAAGCCCGAACAACGGCTCAGGGGCCAATACCTGGTCCGAGAGTCCCTCAGGGTCCAGCGATCTCCATAGTCACCTTAGGCATGGGTCCTAGCATAGTCAAGTGCGCTCTCCCGACCCTCCAGGACGCGCAGCGCGCCCTGCGCCAGAGCCA
>JAJYNV010000108.1 GCA_021786135.1 Bacillota bacterium | reverse complement strand
TCCGATCTCGCATCGTGTCGTTGGCGGCAGCGTCGGGCCGGCCCAGCCGGTCCTTCGCGCCGCCGATGAACGCAGCGACAGCCTCGATGGCTGCGATCTGATCGTGGGTCATACTACGGACTCCTGCACGGCCGAGCGCGCTGCGACGCATACAGCGCACGGACAGGACTGCCCAAGGGGGCGGAACACGCGCATCGCGTGCCACACGTTCGCGCGCTTCATGCCCGCTACCTCGTCCTCCTGAGCCTGCCGCGCAACGACGACGATTTGCCCATCGGAAAGGCCAGTCGTCACACAGCGGGCGATCGATTCCCATTGCTCCAGTGTTCTCATGGTCAACCCTTCTTCACGCCTTGTTGAGGCTCGCTGGGCAATGACGTCCAGCGCTCGTTGATGATCTCTACGAGGTTCGGGTATTTCGTGCGCAGGTCGGCCGCCTGGGCCGCTGTATACGGGGTTTTGCGCACCATCTCCTTGAGGGCGCCACTGCCATCGCGAACTGTGAACAGGATTGTCGTCTTGCACTGGCGCATCCAGCGTTGCGTGCGCTCGCCGTCCAGGTATGCCTGCGCGTCCACGAACGGCAAATTGAGTCGCTCATTGGCGATCTCCAACACCTCCGGGTGCTTTGCTCGCAACGCGGCAACTGTCTCGGGCGTGTATGGTGCTTTCCACGTGTACAGCGCCCGTCCGCGGGGCTGGCTCGCGTCCGGCAGATAGTAGGCGAGGCCCTGCTTGCAAAACCGCCTGAGGTCCTTCTCCTCCTGCGCGTCGTAGCTCATCTCCTGCACGGCCCTCAACGCGATGGCCCACGCATTCATCGTGGAGACATCGTACGGCTTGCCTGCGTAGTCCGTCTTCGATGCCAGGTAGCTCCGCGCGAACTGCTCAAATTCCGATTCCGCCGCCTTATTGACAAATCGCAGGCGGAACTCGCCGCCCCAGGAGTCGTCGGACCAGTCGGCCAACTTGCCGTTCGGACCGTGCAACGTGCCTTGTGCCAGCGGCTCCTGATCGTGGCCCTTGAACGTCTTCAAGCCCTTGATGCAGAAGGAGGAGGGGGTCGCAGGTAGTTGTTGGTTCATGCCATCCACGGTACGCGTGGGCAGGGCGAATTCAAGCCCATGCTCGCGCTTCTGGAGGCAACTCCTGCTGACGACGGCACATGGCGCTCGCACGCCGCTTCAGTGAGGACGCGGCCACCTCGTCTTGCGGAGCGGCGCGCCAGGTGCGACAATTGAACCTCCAAACGGTTGCTGACCGTCATTCAGCAATGCCCTCGGCGCCTTTCCGCCGAGGGGGTCGTCGAGTCCTTTGCCTCAAGAGAGCACACGATGACCGCTTCAATCTTCACCAGGTTTTTCCGTTCGTTGGCATGCCAAACCGCGCCGCCCGGGGAAACCAACCCGCCCCACGAGGATCCGCCGGCACGCGACGCTGCCGCCCTTCGACGGCTCATCTCCACCGCTGGTCTCTAGTCGTTGTACGAGTTGTGCCTGGACATCGAGCGCGGCTACGACTCCGGCAAGTGCATGTACGACAGCGGCATGACTTCGCTTGCCGAAACGCTCACCAGTAGTACGGGCGAGATCAAGCATCTGATCGAGCAGCTCGCCCAGGCACGCGCGCGAGCGTAGGCGCAGGCGGCGGCCGAGACGCTGCTGCACCACAACCTGCCGCCGCGCAGTCGCCTCCGGGCGATTGCGCGCGACAGTCTTCAACCCGAACGGGAGCCCGTCCCGAATCGGGGCCCCGTTCTTCTCCAGGAGAACACATGCAACATCCCATCCGAGCCCTGCGTGTCACCGCCGACCGCTCCGGCTCCCACACGCGCGGTGAAGTCGAGATTCGACCCACGCGTGGCAACGCCGATCTGCTCGGCATGATTGCGCGCCGCGCCAGGACGCTGATGTCCGTGCAGGCGAACTTCGGCATCGCCACGCTTCGTGCCGAGAACACCGGCGACGGCGCGCTCGCCTTGAGCACCGGCCCCATGCAGACGATGTTCGCGATCCGCGAGGTCTACTTCGACCTCGCCCGGGGGCGCGCTCCCAGCCTCACCCTCGTCGGACACCCGGCATCCGAGCTGTTGGTGCTGAACGCCACTGGCGACGTCGACCTGGCTGCGCTGGCGCAGGGCTCGACCATGCCACTGGACGAGAGCGCGGGTGAAGTCGAATGCCCTGCATGCGGCTTCGTCAACACGCGCACCGCGCTGCAGGCACCGCGTAACCTCGGTTGCCCCGAGTGCGGCAACCCGGCACAAGCGATCCTCGCCCTCGTCCAAGCGGAGGCAGCATGAGCACTGGTATGGAGTGCCGCGTCTTCGAGGTCAGCCCCGGTGAGTGGTTCTACCTGCTCCAGCGCGACGACTGCCCGGCTGGCGCTTGGAACTGGACCGAGTACGCATACTGCGGCGGGCCCTACCCGAACGCAGACGCCTGCTTCGACGCCGTGCGTGACACGCACGGCAACCCGGGCGGGTACTTCGAGGACCCGCTCGCGCCCGGCCAGACGGCGGCAGAACTGAGCGATCACGTAGCCGCCATGGTGGCCGACGCCCGAAAGCGCGGGCGCGGCCGCAGTCGCTGGTAGGCCTACCTGCTCAAGGCGGCCCCGGATTCGTCCGGGGCGCTTTGCTTTTTAGCGCGCGCAAATTGCTAAACCGGCGGTCGGCCACCAGGCTTGCGCGAGCGCGGCCCCGATGCGAGAATCAAGGCTCCAATCGGTGCTGGCCTCCCAGCAAAACCCTCGGCAGATCTCCCGCCGGGGGCTTCTGCCGAGTTTTTTTCAACTTCGCTTTGAAGGAAACTCGCATGAAAGAAGCCGTCCACGACGGCGCGACACCGCCACCTGTCGAACCGGGCGCGCAGTGCTCGAAGACCTCCTCACCTCGTGCCAGGCGCAGCAAGCCGGCGACCTCGCCGGCGCTTGACCACCTGACACGCCAGCTCGCGCAGACCGGAGCCGCATCGGCGGGCCCGGAGGCGCTGGAGACGTTTCGAATCGGCCTCGCCGTCGACAGCCTCACGCTGCCCGGCACGAAGGCTCGACGTCCCCCTGTTCGCTGTGGATTTTCGATGAGCTATGCGACCAACCAGTCCTGATGTTGAAGCCTGGGGTGCGCGTTTCGGCATTGCCGGCGCCATCCTAGTGGCACTCGCCGTCCCCGCCTCTCGGTGGGGGTGGCTGCTATACCTCGGCTCCAACCTGTGCTGGCTCGTCTTCGCTCACCGCAACAGCTACCCGAAGCTGCTGCGGCAATCCGCGGTGTTCACCGCAGCAACCCTGCTCGGAATCCTCAACGCCTTCTGGCCTGGGAATCCGGTGCAACTCACCCTGCAGACGCTCCTGAGCTAGCCGCCACTCCCCGCGAGTGCGCGTCTGCGAGTCCCGCGGCCTCCGAACATGAGGCCGCCCCTTAAATTCTTTCTGTAAAGGAGGTTCCAATGGAACTTCTCGACGCGCTGCGCGCGTGGTCCGCTCAAGGCGGCTACGTCGCAGCCCACACCAACGTGCGAATGGTCGAATCGGCTCCGCGCCTTTCGGCCGAAATCCGCAAGATCGTGCAGGCACGCCAGCAGCGGCTGGACCGCTCGTATGCGGGCGCACTGGTCGCCAGCTTCTGGGCCGCATTCCCGTGGCTTGCCGCGGTGGATCTCCACATGTTCGTGGAACGCAACGGCACGGTGCGGTTTCAGCCGACGACGGCCGTTCCGCTCGCCGGCGCGCACCTGCCGGACGACGTCCGAACCTTGCAAGGCACCTTCAACAGTGCCGCCGCTGTGGGCGAGATAGCCTACTGGTGGGGCGAGCAGGACCTGTACCAGGCACTCGCCGAGGACGGCGATGCCTGCGACATGAGCCTGGCGCTGCGGCGTACCGACGTGGCGCCGCTGCTCGGCGCTCCCGAGATCGACGGCTTGGCCGTGCTCGAGACGCTCGAGAAGGCCGGTCGCATCGACCTCGCCGGCTCGGAGCCGACCTACGCACTTGCGCAGGGGGTTGGTCATGCGTAGTTTCACCGTCAGCCTTTTCGCAGCGCTGCGCGCCTGCTCGAAGGTAGTCGCCGACTTCGACGGAGTGACCGTCGAGGCCGACCCGATCGCACTGCCCGCCCAACCGGGGCGGCCGCTGCGCCTCACCGCGCAAGGCGGTGCCTACGTCCTTCACATCGGCGACCAGCCGGTGCAGATCGACGCCAACGGCACCACCTCCTTCGTCGACATCGAAGGGCGTCGATTCGAGATGGAGCTGTGGAGCGAGCGCCGCCTTTGCGCGGTCGATATTCCCAGCGCAACTCTCCTCGTGTTCGAGACGTACCAGTGCGGCTTGGCCGACGGTCGAACCGAACTCGGGTGGTGCTTCAAGCCAGGCGGGGGCGACGACTGCCTCCACTTCGACCTGGTGCTCGGCGCGTTCGATCCCCCCGAGCTTACGCAGTCGAAAGCGGACGTTCTCTGGAACCGCTCGCAGTGGGCCGCCGCGGCAATCGCGGCTGCCTATCTGCCCGAGCAATCGCCGGTGTCCAGCGCGAACGCATCCGGGGCGCTCCTCGCCGCTGACGAAAAGCAGGAGCGAG
>JAJYNV010000281.1 GCA_021786135.1 Bacillota bacterium | reverse complement strand
CTCTGGCGGCGCTTGCCCGTGCCGAAGGGGGGATCCACATAGGCAAGCTGGACCGAGCCGACCGGCAAGGTGCCGAGCCACGCTTCCGCTCTGCCCTCGACCAGCACGACAGCCTCTGCACCGGGCTGGATCTGCGGGCCCGGATCAGGAAAAAGGGCCGGCACTTCAGCCGGCCCTCGCGCGCTTGGCTTCATTCTTCCCTGCCAGCCGCCGCGGTGGAACCGCCTTCGTCGGCCAGCAGCGCCAGCTCGGATTCAAGGAGCGAGCGCACCCTCGCCTTCCAGACGTCGAGTTCGCGCTTGCGCTCCAGAAGGTCACGCTCCAAAAGCTTGAGTTCCGTCCTGGTCTCGTCCATCAGCTGTTCCGCGCGCTGCTGAGCCTCGCGCGTGATCAGCTCGGCCTCCCGCTGCGCATTCTGGCGAACCTCGTCCGCAGTCTGCTGTGCGACGACCAGCGCTCTCTGCAGGTGCTCCTCGAGTTCCTGGAAGCGCGAGAGGCGCTGTGCGGACTCCTCCGCCTGCAGCCTGAGCTCCTGGCGTTCGCGCAGGAGCACTTCAAACTCTCGTACCACTTCATCCAGGAACTCATCCACCTCGTTCTCGGCGTAGCCCCGGAAACCGCGGTGAAACTCCTTGTTGTGGATGTCGTTCGGGGTGAGGGCCACGGTCTAGAACTCCTTTCAGAGCAGCAGGTTGCGCAGCACGAGGAGCGCCAGCCAGATCACCACGAGGGCCACCAGCGGGGAGAAGTCGATGACGCCGGTATCCGGCATTAGCCTCCGGATCGGCTGCAGCACCGGCTCTGTCAGGCGATAGAGCAGGCGATCGATCTCATAGAGCGGAGACGAGGGGCCCGGCGGAGCGAAGAAACTCAGGACCGCGCGCACGATGAGCAGCAGCGTGAGGACGTTGCCGATAAGTGCGAGAACGTTATAAACCAGTGCCCCCACGGCTGCCTACTTCCCGAAGAGGCTGACGGTCCTCTCCTTGGGAGTGTCGTCGCGCTGCTCGCGCAGCGCCACCTCGACGTTGGGCGGTGCGAAGAGGAAGATGCTCGTGGAGATGCGCTGCATCTGCCCATCAAGCGCGTAGATCGTGCCCGAGAGGAAGTGCAGAAGCCGTTGCGCCGGCTCCTTGTCCATCGCTTCGAGATTGACGATGACCGGCCTGCGACCCTTGAGCTGATCGGCGATGGACTGGACCTCGTCAAACGAAGTGGGGTCCGCTACGACGACGCGCACCGGCCTACCCCCTCCCGGCAGACTCACGAGCGAGGTCTTGCGACCGCGGGGTTCGACGCTGCGCTGCTGCACAACCGGTTCGGCTCCCGACTCCTCTTCGACCTCTTCGATCCCGATCAGGTTCATCAGCTTGTCCATGAGACCCATCGCGTCAACCTCCTTGACGTGGACCAAAGATCGCTGTACCGATACGGACCATTGTCGCCCCTTCGGCGATGGCGGCTTCGAAGTCGCCGCTCATGCCCATGGAGAGCTGGTCCAGCGAAAGATCCGGAAATTTCTCGCACGTTTGGGCTAGGAGCGTCCGCAGATCCCGGAAGTACGGGCGTGGATCGCCTGTGGCCGGTGGCACGGTCATCAGACCGCGCACCTTTAGCATCGGGTAGTCCCTGCAGGCTGCGATGATGCCTGCCGCCGCCTCCGGTTCGCAGCCCCCTTTCTGACATTCTCCGGCGAGATTGACTTCGACGAGCACCTGAAGCGGTTCCTCTCTCCCCTCCGCGGCACGGCCGAGCAGGGGAACGAGTTCCGGGCGATCGAGCGAGTGCAGCCAGTCGAAGAGTTTCGCGGCGAGGGCCGCCTTGTTCGACTGCAGCCGGCCGATCAGGTGCCAGGTGGCACCTTCGACCGCCTGCATCTTCGCCCGCGCCTCCTGGACGCGATTCTCGCCGATGTCCCGGAACCCTGCGGCCACCGCGTCGGCGACGGCCTCAGCAGGATGGAACTTGGCGACGGCCACGATGCGCACCGCTCCGGCGGGACGACCGCTGGCGCGGCATGCAGCGTCGACCCGAGCGCGAACCTCCTCTGCCTGTAGCACCAGTTAAGGCCTCTCCTCCCAATCGGCCAAGGCATTCGCCAGTCCCCGGGCATTTCCTGCCATGGATGCCTTGAAATCCGCATCCCGTGCGGCCTAGGGGCCAACCTTCTGCCAATGCCCCAGGATGCCCTTGAAGGCCTCTTGCGTCATCCCCACCGCCATCACCTCGACGTACGCCCCTCGAAGCCCCAAGAGGGCCGTCTCCATCGTCTGCCCGCCGACAAGCGACGTAGCCTCCCACATGCCCTGCTTGTCCCGCAAGGCACCCGGGGGAGGCGCTATCGGCTCGGGCGACTCGAAGATGCTGAGTTTCCCCTGCCCGCCCTTGTAGCTCAGCCAGGCCATGTGCCTCCCGATCTGCTGCACGTCGCTCAGGCGCATGCCTGAAGGCAGGCTGGTCGGCAGGTAGACCGACGCGCCGATCTGCCTGCCCACCCGCACGGCGGCCGCGGGCGCACAGGCGGCCATCAGCAGCCCGCCTAGGAGGCAGGCCGCCACCAGGCGGAGATTCACGCCGTGGACGGCGTATCCTCGACGTCGACCAGAATCACGTCCTGACCGAAGGTGCGGATTCTCTCCCACGGCACGATCACGTCGTGGTCGCGGCCGAACACCCCGAGCCAGCGTCCCGCCGACGGTACCACCAGGGCCACGACCCGACCGCTCTGCAGGTCGAGCTCCAGGTCGCTGATGGTACCGAGCCGCCGGCCATCCTTCAGGTTGACGACTTCCTTGACGCGCAGTTCTGAAGTCTTGACCATATGTGAGGCCCTCCTGGACCCAGCCTATGCGTCAAGCAGTCAGACTAGGCTACGGGTGCGCGAGCCGGAGGTGTCCCGCCTGCGGTTTCACGAGCTCCCAGAGACGCCAGAGCAGGCCGCCCGGCTTTACCTGGAGCGGTGCGCGCATCCTTGTGTCGCGGCCTAGGGCGAGAAAGGCCGAGGGGCTTCGGGCCGCGCTCTCGGATGAGCCTACGGCCGCACCGCCATCGCTCAGGCAGAGCTCCGGGAAGAGCAGGCACCACCAGTTCTGGCCGCGTCCTTGCCCCAGCACCACCTCAAGCGTCAGATACCGTCCTGCGCGCAGGGTTTGTCCGAGATAGCGGCGCGTCGGCAGGGTCGCAGTGCCGACGGACACCTTGGCGCCGTAGTGGAGGCCGTACCCAGAGAGGGTCTCGTCCGCGATGCGCGTCATGGCGGGCGTCAGCAGCTCGAGCCTCCTGGCGGCGGCCTCGGCGTTCGCCGCCCCTTCGAGGCGGCTCTGCAGGAAGCCGAGCAGCACCGTGCGCACCGCCACCTTCGCCGTGATGTCGGCCGGCCGGTTCGAGTTGGCCACGATGTGCAGCCGCAGCACCTGTGCCTTTGTGGCAACCTCGGGGGCCGGACCTGCTCCGCCGAGGAGCATCAGGACCGGCAGGAGACCGAGGAGCGCGACCCGCTTAGACATGGCGGCGCATGTGCTGCAGGGCCGCCTTCTCGAGGCGTGACACCTGCGCCTGGGAGATGCCGATCTCCTGCGCCACCTCCATCTGCGTCTTGCCGTCGAAGAAACGCAGGTTCAGGATGAGCTTCTCGCGGTCGTTCAAGCGGCGCATCGCCTCCTTGAGAGCAATGCCCTCGAGCCACTGGGCGTCCTGGGTCTTCTCATCCGCGACCTGGTCGACGACGTAGATCGGGTCGCCCCCGTCGTGATAGATCGGCTCGAAGAGCGAGATGGGCTCCTGGATAGCGTCGAGGGCGTAGACCACCTCGTCCACCTCCGCGCCCAGTTCGTCCGCGATCTCCTTCACGGCCGGTTCGCGGCCGAGGCGCCCGACCAGCGCGTCGCGCGTCTGCAGGGCCTTGTAGGCGAGGTCCCGCAGGGATCGGCTGACCCGGATGGGGTTGTTGTCCCGCAGGTAGCGGCGAATCTCTCCGATGATCATCGGCACGGCGTACGTCGAAAACTTTACGTTCTGCCCGAGGTCGAAGTTGTCGATGGCCTTGATGAGCCCGATGCAGCCCACCTGAAAGAGGTCGTCCACAAATTCGCCACGATTGTTGAAGCGCTGGATGACAGAGAGGACAAGCCGCAGATTGCCGTTGACAAGCTCCTCGCGCGCACTCTTCCTCCCGGCCTGCATCGCCGCGAACAGCTCGCGCATGCGCACGTTGGTCAGCACCGGCAGCTTGGCCGTGTTGACACCGCAGATCTCGACCTTGTTGACGAGCATTCCACGTCCCCTTCGCCAGACATTCTGGCCGAAGGCGAAATGGGCTATGCGGCAGGGAGCTACTCCATGTTGCGGATTTCCTTGCGCAGGCGGCGCAGGATGCGCTTTTCGAGGCGAGAGATGTAGCTCTGCGAGATGCCGAGGAGGTCCGCGACCTCCTTCTGGGTGCGCTCACGGCCGTCGAGAAGCCCGAAGCGCAGCTCCATGATCCGCCGCTCCCGTCCGGCCAGAAGGTCCATCGCGCGGTGCAGGAGGACGCGGTCCACTTCCTCCTCGAGCGGACGGCAGACGAGGTCGCCCTCTGTGCCGAGCACGTCGCTCAG
>JAJYNV010000019.1 GCA_021786135.1 Bacillota bacterium | reverse complement strand
TCCCCAACGTGCATGTTTTCGCGTCGAGGGGGGCCCTGCCTGCGCTCGAGGCGGAGCTCGCCGCCTTGCCGGAGGTCTCGGAGGTACGCGTAAGCGGACCAGGGCCTTCTGCGCGGCTCCTGGACGCCCCATGACGGCAGACGTCATGGCAGAGGCCCCCGGCAAGCTCGCCCTGGCTGGCGAGTTCGCGGTTCTAGAGCCGGGTCACCCAGGGATCGTCGCGGCGGTCTCGCGCAAGGTCACGGCAAAGATCCACTGGGGAGAGGCTGGCCTCACGGCCCAAGGCCGCTCCTGCGCTTGGCGGCTCGATGGACGGGCGGCTGTCGCATCCCTCTCCGATCAGCCGTTTGGATTGATCGCCAGGGCCATGTCGGTGGCCTTCGCCTTCCTCGAAGCGCAGGGCGTCCATCCCGAGAGCTTCAGCCTGCGACTTTCCGACACCATGCACGATGAGATGGGTGTAAAGCTTGGCCTCGGCTCCAGCGCCGCCACGGCCGTGGCGGTGCTCGCCGCCGTGCTCAGCGCCTTCGGTAAGACATCCGACCGTCTCACCCTCTTCAAGCTGGCCGTCATCGCGCACCGGCTCGCCCTCGGCCCCGGATCCGGCATAGACGTCGCGGCATCGGTCTACGGCGGCCACCTGCTCTATAGGGGCGTAGCCCAACGCTGGCTGCAAGGTCTCCTCAGCCGCGGCGGAGCGGCGGCGGTGGGCGACATCACGACGCGGACCTGGCCGGACCTCATGCTCGAGCCCCTACCGCAGCCAGCGCTCACGATGCAGGTCGGGTGGACGGGCGAGGCGGCTTCGACGGCGGACCAGCTTCGGCGTCTGGGCCAGCGGAGGCGCCTCCATCCGGAGGCTTACCGGTGCTTCCTCGCGCAGAGCGACACGGGGGTGATGAAACTCGCGCATGCTCTGCGGAACGCGGATCCGATGACGCTGCTCGATGCGGTTCAGGGGCTGCGGCATGCACTCTGGCGGCTAAGCTTCGAACTTGCCATGCCCATCGAGACGGCGCGGCTCTCGCGGCTTGCGGATCTCGCGGAATCGTTCGGCGGCGCGGGCAAGCCCTCGGGCGCCGGCGGCGGCGATTGCGGCATCGCCTTCGTGCCTGGGAACGCGAGCAGGGCGCTCGAACAGTCCTGGCGGGAACAGGACTTGACACCGCTCGATATCGAGGCAGGTGCGGACGGCGTCTTCGTGGCGCAAGACAGCGCGCTGTCGCTGGCGGCTTCAGGCGCCTCCCCGGAGCCCATCTCAGGTTCGGCATGAAGGGGAGCGCGAAAGGAACTGCGGCGCCCACGCGGGTCTCCCGACCTATCCCGCATCTGGAAGCTCTCCTATTCTGGGGTTGCGGCTGCTGGCTCTGGCCTCGACACAGAGCCCGCAAAGAAGGAATGCGGATTGGCAGGCCCGCTTCTCGAGATCAAAGGCCTTTCGGCCGGTTTCCATACGGCGGATGGATTGCTGGTGGCCGTCGACGACATCTCCTTCGGCATCGGCCACGGGGAGACCGTGTGCCTTGTCGGCGAATCCGGAAGCGGCAAGAGTGTCACGTCGCTCTCGGTCATGCGCCTTTTGGACTACAGTGGCGGCGAGATCCTGGCCGGTGAGATCCTGTTCGAGGGTCGGGACCTGACCAGGGCAAGCCTTGTCGAGATGCGCAGGATCCTCGGCAAAGAGATCGGCATGATCTTTCAGGAGCCGATGTCCGCCTTGAACCCGGTGTCGACGGTGGGCAGCCAGATCGCGGAGGCCGTGATGCTGCACGAAGGCAGGACGGCCGAGGAGGCGTGGCAAAGGGCGGTCGAGATGCTGCGCCTCGTAGGCATCCCGAACCCCGAGACCAGGGCCGCCCAATACCCGCACGAGTTCTCCGGCGGCATGCGCCAGCGCGTGATGATCGCCATGGCGCTCTCGTGCAAGCCGAAGCTGCTGATCGCGGATGAGCCCACCACGGCGCTCGACGTCACGACGCAGGCGCAGATTCTGCGTTTGCTGCGCGGGCTCAAGCGCGACTTCGGCATGTCCATCCTCCTCATCACCCATGACATGGGCGTCGCGGCGGAGATGGCTGACCGCATCGTAGTCATGTACGGCGGGAAGGTCGTGGAGGTGGGGGAGGCGGAACAGATCTTCGATCAGCCGTACCATCCCTATACGTCTGGCCTTCTGGGCTGCGTTCCGCGCATGGACGGCCGCCGCGGCCAGAGACTGCCCAACCTCGAAGGCCGCTTCACGCCGCGCTGTCCCTACGTCGTTGGGAAGTTCAGCCGCACGAAGGATCCCGAACTGAGCGATCCCAATGGCGACGGTCATCTCGTCGCCACCTGGTACAACTACGGGGCCCTCGTGGAGACGGGGGATCCTCAGGCGGAGACGGCCCGGGTGGAGTCCGGCCGCCCTGGGAACCTTCAGCCTCTCCTTGAAGTGACCGACGTCAGGAAGTACTTCCCGATCCGTGGCGGCCTTCTCAACCGCACAAAGGACTACGTGCGGGCTGTCGACGGCGTCTCCTTCAAGATCTATCCGGGCGAGACGCTCGGCCTCGTGGGCGAATCCGGCTGCGGCAAGTCGACGCTCGGGCGGGTGCTCCTGCGCCTGCAGGAAGCCACCGACGGGACCGTCAGGTTTGAAGGACGGGATCTCAAGGCTCTGTCGCCACGGGAACTCAGGGAGTTGCGCCGCGATGTGCAGATCATCTTCCAGGATCCCTACGCCTCACTCGATCCGCGCCTCAACGTCGGCGAGATCATCGGCGAGCCGCTCGAAATCCACCACCTCCTGACGGGCAGGGCGAAGGACAGGCACGTGGCGGAGTTGATGCAGGCGGTGGGTCTCGACCCACGCTGGCGTAACCGCTATCCGCACGAGTTCTCGGGAGGGCAGCGCCAGCGTGTCGGCATCGCGCGCGCGATCGCCCTGAACCCGAAGCTGATCGTCGCGGACGAGGCCGTCTCCGCGCTCGACGTCTCGGTGCAGGCACAGATCGTCAATCTGCTCATGGAGCTGCAGCAGCGTCTCGGCCTCACCTATCTCTTCATCGCGCATGGCCTTTCGGTGGTGCGCCACATCTCGACCCGCGTCGGGGTGATGTACCTCGGCCGCCTGGTGGAACTGGCGGAGACGGACGAGCTCTACGAGCACCCGCTCCACCCCTACACCCGCACCCTGCTCGCGGCCGTGCCGGTGCCCGATCCCCGGGCGCATCGCGACGACCTGGAGATCGCATCGCTCGAGGACCTCGACCGGTCGCGACCGGGCTGGGCCATAGGGAACGGCGAGGCGTTCGCGCTCCACGAAGCGGCACCAGGCCACTGGGTGGCCGGCGAGTACGCGAGCTGAAGCATAGGTGGAAGGCTCGCGCTGCCCCGCCAGGCGGCGGCACGGCGGGGCATGCTCCAATCGTTTTCTCAAGGGACGAGGTAAGGCGCCCGGCCGGAAGCCACCATGACCGAGCCTTCCATTCCGTGCAGCCCTCGGCCTGGCGGAGGGCTGCAGCGGTACGGGGCGTGGCGGTGCGCGGCACTGCCGTTTCGGGGCACAGGGGCCGGGGCGGGCAGGCGCGACCGTCCGGCGCCCGCCGCGCCGGGAGCGGTGGGGACCGCAGCGAGCGTCTCAGCACCCATTTCGGCTGCCCCCCATACGACAACAAAGCTCGCTCTTCTTTGAGGGCGGGCTCCTCTTTGTCCTACCTGCACGGCTCCCTTTGGGCACAGCACGAGTGGCGCCGACGGTAAAAATATGCGCAGTTGAAGAGTTCTGTTGGAACCGAAAGGCAACGTTCCCTGCCAGCGTTGCCCTTTACTGAATACTCTGCTACGGGCCGCTGGGCAGCGGGTGGATGGACTTCGCAAACTCCTTCAGCACGGAGAGTGGCACGGCTCGCCCGCTAAAGTAGACGAGGACTGTCCCGGATTGTTTCTTGTCCCGAAAACCGATGAAGGTCGTCTTGTCGCCCAGAACCCAGACAAGGTTTTGATTGCCCTGCCGTCCCTCGCCGATCGGTAGCTTGCCGATGGCGGAGACTCTGAGCTCCGAGACAGGGTGCATGAACTGGATCGCCTGCAGGAGCGAGCGCTTGGTCGTCGGCATTTCGTAGACCCACACCATACCCGCCCGCATGAATCCCTTCGGCAGGTTGAACTTGAGCCTCGGGTTCACGCAGCGCAGCGTCAGCTGCCAGAAGGGCAGCCCTACGTACGCCTGCTGCTGACCGAGCGACGGCGGCTTGCGCATGGCAGGCGCGTAGTCGCCAACACATTGGTAATGGGGAACGCTTGGTTCCATCAGGCCCAGGGACATCGGGAAACTAGCGACCCTCTTGTGGGTCTTGTCATTGAGAATAGGGATTGTCGTTTTAGCGGTGCCGGTTTGGTGCACAGTACCGCAACCGCCCAAGACAATTGCCAGAACGACTATTGCAAGTCCAATCTGTTTCATTCTTTGTTCCTCTTACTGCCAGCATACTCCATCCAGTGGAAAATTCAACTCAAAGAAGTCTTTTTGTGGCGGTGAACTTCACGGACTGATGGCTGTGATCCAAGTGTTGCGGCGCGGCATAATTGAGACGGTGTGAATCAGGTAGGGTGAGATGCGGGCTAACGGAAGCAGTGCAAGGGGGCGCCGTCTGGCGCCCCC
>JAJYNV010000076.1 GCA_021786135.1 Bacillota bacterium | reverse complement strand
ATTCGGCGCGCTCCTCTCCGCCTTCTCCACGAACATCTGGATGCTGCTGATCTTCCGCTTCATCGTCGGCCTGGGAGTCGGAGGGGACTACCCCATGAGCGGCGTGATCATGAGCGAATACTCCAACCGCAAGCGCCGCGGTTTCCTGGTGAACGCGGTGTTCGCCATGCAAGGTTTTGGGTTGCTGGTCGGCCCTGCGATCGCGGCACTTCTCCTGGGGAACGGCGTACCGGACGCGCTCGCCTGGCGCCTGATGCTGGGCTTTGGAGCGGTTCCTGCCGCCACCGTCATCTACCTGCGCCGCCAGATCGCCGAAACGCCCCACTTCACGCTCGGAGCCCGAGGCGACGTTGCAAAGGCCGCGCAGCTTGTGGAGCGTCTGACCGATGCCAAGGTGTCAGAGCGCGGACAGGTCGCCAAGTTGCTCGACTCTTGGACGGTACTCTTCACGAATAGGCGCTATCTCGTCACCCTCCTCGGAACCGCCTTCTCTTGGATGTTTCTCGACATGGCATTCTACGGCAACAGCGTATCCTCGGGCCTCGTGATGAAGGCCCTGCAGCCCAGTGGCACACTTCTTTCGAACACGCTCACCTCCATGGTCATCTTCTTGGCAGCTGCTGTTCCGGGGTACTGGGTCTCAGCGCTCACCATCGACCGGCTTGGCCGGCGTTTCATCCAGGTTCTAGGTTTCGGTGTGATGGCCATAGCATACGCGGCCCTCTGGTTGGTGCCAGGAATCACCGCGCTGCCGACGGACTTCCTGCTCGTATACGCCGTCAGCTATTTCTTCATCGAGTTCGGCCCGAACAGCACGACCTTCGTCTTCCCCTCGGAGGTATTCCCGGTCACGGTCCGCGGCTGGGGCTTCGGCATCTCTGCCTCGGCCGGAAAGCTTGGCGCCGCCGTGGCAGCGTTTCTCTTCCCGGTCCTCTTGGTACAGTTGCATCTCGCGGGCACCATGGGGCTGCTAGCCGGAATCTCCGCCCTGGGCTTCGTACTGACACTGGCCGCCTTGCACGAACCCAAGGGCAAGACGCTGCGGGAGGCTTCCCAAGAGCACCTCTTGGAGTCGCCGCTCCCTCAGACCGCAGGGATGCCGACGTAGTTTCCGCCGAGTATGGCTCGCGCCAGGGCGCACCGAACGCCCTGGCGCGGCGCATAGTGACCATCGGGTTTGTCCGTGCGGTGCCCAGTCCCACTTGAGGAGGAGCCCATCGTTGGAGAAGCGGCTGATCTATTTCATCTGCACCGGCAACTCGGCGCGCAGCCAGATGGCCGAAGGATTCGCACGCGAGATGCTAGGCGATCAGTTCGAGGTCCTAAGCGGCGGTCTCGAACCGTCCACACTTCATCCCTTCGCCGTTCAGGTCATGTCGGAGGTCGGCGTGGACATCTCTCAGCAGTCAAGCAAGGAGGTCGACGTGGACAGGCTCTGGTCCGCGCGCATAGCGGTCACGCTCTGCGGCGATGCGGAGGAACGTTGCCCCGTGACGCCGCCCGGCGTTCTCCGCCTGCATTGGCCGCTGCGAGATCCCGCGAAGGCAACGGGCTCTGAGGCAGAAAGGCTGGTCACCTTCCGCGCTATCCGGGACGAGATCCGGGATCGAATGACAGACCTCGCCACGCGATACAAGATAGGGTCGGACGCACGGTGACACCGGTGCTCGCAACGCTCACCCTCACATCGGGTTTGCAGATCCGATCCCCTGGCCCTGATCGAGCAGGTGCTCCCCGGGCTCCATCGCAGCCCTCTGTGGGCTCGCTGAACTCGACCAGATCCGGTAGTAGGATGCCTGAACCGTCTGGCGCCTTACGGCCGCTCACAGGTGACAACAACTCATGATCAGTTTGACCTTGCCACTTCGTCGGACATGCGGTGGTCCATTCGTCGAGCAATGGGCCGGAGAGTCCACGTTGCCTACGCAAGCTATCGTGGTATACTGCTAGGCGGTATGGATTTCATACCATGCATCGCCCGGCAAGTGCCGCGAAATTCCGCTTCAGCATTCGGAGATCGGCAAGACAGGGAGGGTCACCCGTGCCCACGGCGGCGTCCGACCTCTCGTTGCTTGTAGACCCCACTCGCGTACGCGTAGTGCGGCTCCTGGCGGAGCGTTCTCTCAACGTCAGTCAGTTGGCGGATCTGCTTGAGCTGCGTCAACCCACGGTTTCGCAGCACATGCAGCGTCTCCAATCGGCGGGGATCGTCAGGCGCATCCGGCAGGGTCGCGAGGTTCGATATGAACTGCGACCCACTGCGGTCGGGGATGCCATCGGCAACTTCGCGAAGATGTTTACGACCCCCATGAGCGAACTGCCCTTCATGGCCAAGCAGATTGCGCGCTGGCCAAACGTTGTGGGGGCGCCGATCGACGTGACGGTTGGTGCGCCGCAAGGCGCCGTGGACGAGCCCGCCGATCTGCGCAGCGTGCTCTTCGTGTGCGTGGGCAACTCGGCACGCAGTCAGATCGCCGAGGGATTCGCACGCGCTCTGGGAGGTCCTGGCCTTTGCGTCATGAGCGCGGGACTCGAGCCTCTAGGCGTTAACCAGCTTGCTCGCGATGTCATGGCCGAGGTCGGCATCGACCTCTCAGGGCAGACGTCCAAGGCCATCAAGCCATACCACATAGAGCGCGCGGACCTGGTCATCACGCTTTGCGGTGCCGAAGGCGGCTGGCGGCCAGCGGTGGACCGCCCCTATGCCTGGCGGTACTGGCCGGTGCCCGATCCTGCGCAAGGTGAAGGATCTACTGAGCAGAGACTTGCGCGCTTCCGCTCGGCGCGCGAACAAGTGCGTGCACACATCGAGGATCTGCTGACGGAGTTCTCCATCCTGCATTGACGAGGCGGATCATCCGCACCGTGGCCCCACGAACAGACTTGCGGGATGCTCCGATGGAGCATCCCGCTTGCTCTACCCAGTCCTCCGCCGACGGTCGCGGATCCTATTGCACGCGATGACTGAGCTCGTCGTCTAGCCTCAGGTAGCCGAGCAGGAGCTCCAGGACCTGCGGGTAGAATGCGGCCTCGCATTCCTCATGGAGCTTTGCTGTGAGAATCGGCAACCAGGACAGGAGGTCTGCCCGCAGCCAGCGCTCCCATTCTGCCGGCGATTTGCCCGCCAAGGCCTCCTCCCGGCCCTCCGCCTGACGCTCGATCACCTCCGCCAGCAGGGCCAGCCAAAGGCCAAGGTGGTCCGGGTCGATAAGGTAGGCCCGGCCCGGCCGAAAGCCTTCAGGTTGCCAGTCGATGCCGCACGCGGCGGCGAGGCCCGCCACCTGGAAACTCACCTCGCCCCATGGTTCCGCGCCCTCCCCGCGGTAGGCGCTGCCGTAGAGCGAGACGTCCCTGCCTGGTAGCGGTACGAGGAAGAGCTGCTCGAACTCCTCACGAGCCACGGCCGCGGCGTGGATGCCAACGCTCAAATCGCGGCCCTGCGCTTCGGCGATGTGAGCGAGCATCTGCAATACCGGCCCCATCTCGTCTTCCGTCACGCCTCTCAGCATCAGGGTCGCGAAGACGCCGTAGACACGCGCCCGTACCGCCTGTTCCGACAGCTCCGCCGTCTCCGCCATGCCGCTCCCTCCCAAGTCCCGCTAGACCTTCTCGATTTTGACGCGGGTATCGTAGTAGTCGCAGCCGCCGCCCACCTGGTCGATGAGGCAGGTACCCCAGCCGCTCGCGTCGGTCAGCGCCGGATCGAGGCGCATCAGAGCGTTCAGGCGCACCGGAGCGTTGCGGGAGGGGTCACCGGCGTAGGTCGCGCCGTTGATCGCCCACTTGCCTGAGCCGTAGTGCCAGTGGCCGAACGAGTTCGGGAAGGTAACGACTCCGGGCCGCACCGCAGGCATCAGACGCACCTTGGTGACGATCCCCTGCGGGTAGGTGGCCGAGCTCACCCTCACCTGGTCCCCGTCCGCCACTTGGAGACGCACCGCGTCGACCGGGTTCATGTCGAGGAAGCCCTCAGGCATCAGCTCACGCAGCCAGGCGTTCGCGAACGTGCGGGCGTGGGTGTGGATCGGCTGCTTGTAGGTGGAGAGGTGGAACGGGTACTCGGCCGTCTTGTCGACCGAGTCCATCGTCACGCCGTTGTGGAACGCGATCGGCTCGTAGCGCGCCGTGCCGTGGAAGAGCTCGCCTGTGAGCGCGTTGTGGGTTGTGGCGACGGTAGGGTTGTAGATCTGCAGTGGCATGTCCTTCGATCCGAACTGATGCGTCATGAGCGTCGGGCGGTTGCCCGGCAGATAGCCGAGGTTGTAGTCCTCGAAGCGCCCGCCACGTGCCAGAACGTACGCTGCCTTGCGCCACTGTGCCTCGGTCAGGGCATCAGGATCGAACTTATACCAGCGCTCGGCGGCCTGCCACTCCGCGGCGTTCGCGTCCGGCACGGGGCCAAGCTTCACCTGCTGTCCACCCGAGAGGCCGAGGAAACTACCGTCATAGGCGATGTTCGCCACCATCTTGAGGTAGTAGTCCTCACGCTTGTGCAGGCGGCCACCCTCGAGGAAGGCGTTCTCACCGAAACCGGGCAGGCCGAGACGCTCCGCAACGTCGATCAGGAACGTCTCCACCGCCATGGCCCGCCCGTCGGATGTACGTGCGGTGAGCGGCTCCACCACCGGCTGGCGGACTCCGGAGACGCTCGTGGGGGTGGTCG
>JAJYNV010000450.1 GCA_021786135.1 Bacillota bacterium | reverse complement strand
GTACATCGCCTGTGCCTGGTTGAGGCGGCTCACCGGCGGCAACACGCCGGTGGCGTCCGCAGTCAGGAAGAGGATCGTGGACGGATGGCCGCCCATGCCCTCCTGCACCGCGCCAGGGATGAAGTCCACTGGATAGGCGGCGCGCGTGTTCTCGGTGAGGTCCTGCGCGTGATAGTCGGGCCGGCGCGTCGCCTCGTCGAGCACCACGTTCTCGAGCACGCTGCCGAAATGAATGGCGTCCCAGATCTGCGGCTCCCGCTCGTGGGTGAGGCCGATGCACTTGGCGTAGCAGCCGCCCTCGAAGTTGAAGACGCCTCCATCCCACCAGCCGTGCTCGTCATCCCCGATCAGACGGCGGCTCGGATCGGCGGACAAGGTCGTCTTGCCGGTACCCGAAAGCCCGAAGAACAGCGCGACGTCGCCACGATCGCCGATGTTTGCCGAGCAGTGCATCGGAAGCACGCCGCGCCCAGGCAGTTCCCCGTTCAGGACGGTGAACACGCTCTTCTTCATCTCGCCCGCGTATTCGGTGCCGCCGATCAAGGCGATGCGCTGTTTGAAATCGAGCGCGATGAAAGTGTCCGTGTTGGTGCCATCGACGGCAGGGTCCGCGTGGACCCCGGGAGCGACCAGGATGGTGAATGGCTCCCGGTCCACAGGATCGCCCGCGCCTGACGGCCTCAGCAGGAGCTGTCGGATGAACACGCTGTGCCATGCGTACTCGCTGACGACGCGCACGGCGATGCGATGGTGCGGGTCGGCACCCGCGTACCCGTTGGTGACATAGTGGGTGCGTTGCGCGAGGTACTGCTCCACCTTCTCACGCAGCTGTTCGAAGTGATGCGGCGCGAGCGCCTGGTTCACCTTGCCCCAGGCGACATCCAGCGGATTGTCCGGGTGCTGCACGATGAACTTGTCGCGGGGCGAACGTCCGGTGTATTTGCCGGTGGTGGCGCGCAGGGCCCCGTTCGCAGCCAGTACGGCCTCGTTTCGCGCAAGCGCGTGCTCCACAAGTTCGGCGACGCTCAGGTCCTGATGACTGACCGCCTGAGCCTCGTCAGCAGCCTTCCTCGGATGCATCTCGAGCAACGTGCCACACTCCTTCATAACCCTATTCCGTAGGGCGATGGCTCCTCGGCCATTCGACCGTAAGCTTGGCCACCTGGACCATTGTACACAATCACCCTGATCACGTGATACGCAGGACGTATCTGTCAATTTGGTCAAATGCCCATGTCCATTGTGACACCGTCGCTGTTGGGCAAGGTCGGCTAGGGGCAACCTCTACCTCGTCAGGAGCTAGGCGTGCGACGTCTGGCCGGAGACCCGGAGGGGACGACGCCGATGGAAGATCGCAGTCTCAGCGCGGTGGTGCTGAGCCGTGGACAGACGTTCATGATTCTCGATCCGAGCGGCGAGATCGCCACAGGAGAGCAGGGGCTCTATGCGGGCGACCGCCGTCTCTGCAGCCGCTATGCGTGGCGCATCGCAGGACGTCGCTCGCTGCTCCTGAGCGGCCGCGTTCTGGGACCGGCCAGCGCGCAATTCTTCCTCGTGCCGCCGGCGTATGCCCACGACGGACGGGCGGAGGTCGTTCTCGAGCGGCGCGTCGATCTCATGGAGGCCGCATTCCGCGACGTCTTGCATCTGAGGAACTACGGTGCGAGGAATCGCACCCTGCATCTCGAGCTCGATTTCGCCTGCGATTTCGCACACGTCTTCCATGTCAAGCGCAACGCCCTGGGCAACGGCGGCGCTCCAGCGCGGGAGGCGGCGCGGCCGATGCCGCAGGGTGACCTCATGTACCTATGTCGTGGTACACCCGATCAGGGGGGCCTAGCGGTAGGCGTTACCCTGTCGCAGCCCGCGGACCAGCCGAACGGTGACGGCGGTGCCATCGCCTTTCGTGTGGCACTCCCGGCGTACGGTGAGGCGGAGCTCGCCATCACTGCCGGCCTGACGCCGAGGTCCGCTCCTCCGGAGCCACGCCCCCTTCCTGAGGCATCTGCAGCGCCACTGCTCGATGCGAGCGGTCCGCTCGGCCCGACGCTCGTCCAGGCGTTCCGCCGCAGCATGCAGGACCTCGAGGCCCTCTCGATCCGCGGCGGTGCAATTGGCCGCGCCAGCAGCGATCCCGACGTTGCGTACGCTGCGGGCATCCCCTGGTACATTGCACTGTTCGGACGCGACGCGCTGCTCACAAGCCGCATGAGCGTCTTCTGTCTGCCGAGGCAGGGCGAGGGGTCGCTGCGCGCCCTGGCAAGACTCCAGGGCACGCGTTGGGACCCCGAGACGGACGAGGCGTCAGGCAAAATCCTGCATGAGTATCGACCGCAGCCCGGCCCTGACGTGCCCACGCTGATTCCGCGCTTTCCTTACTACGGCTCGGTCGATGCGACGGCTCTCTTCATCATCGCGCTCGAAGAGCAGGTGCGGACTGCTGACAGCCTCGATCTCCTGCATGAACTCAGGAGCAATCTCCTCAGGGCTCTCGAGTGGGTCGAGGCCAGCGTGGATCGGCGTGGCTACCTCCGCTATCAGCGACAGGGCGACGATGGTCTCGTCAATCAGGGCTGGAAGGACTCCTGGGATGCCGTCCACTTCCGCGACGGGCGACTGGCACAGGGCCCGATCGCACTCGTGGAAGTGCAGGGCTATCTCTACCGCGCCCGCGTGGTGGCGGCGAGGCTTCTGCGGGCCTTGGGCGACGAGGACGCGGCAACGCGCCAGGAGGGACTGGCCGCGGCGCTGCGCCGGAATTTCGACCGGGACTTCTGGCTCGACCGGGGTTATTACGCCTTGGGCCTCGACGGATCGGGCCTGCCCATCGACGTCCTCACCTCGAACAGCCTGCATGTGCTTTGGACTGGCATCGCCCAGCGCGGGCGGGCGACGCGGCTGGCCAGGGATCTCCTGTCATCGCCTCTCTGGAGCGGACGTGGCGTACGCACGCTCGCGATGGGTGAAGGCCGCTACAATCCGGTGTCCTACCACAACGGCTCCATCTGGCCGCACGACAACGTCCTGATCGCCGAAGGGCTCCGCCGCACCGGCCACCCCCGCCAGGCGATGGCGATCGTGGAGGCGATGCTGCGCGTTGCCCGCAGCAGGAGCGAACGCCGTTTGCCCGAGCTTTTCGCAGGCTTCGGCAAGGACGAGAGCAGCGAACCAGTGCGCTATCCGTCCGCCTGTCCTGTGCAGGCGTGGGCCGCAGCCAGTGTGCCGCACATGGTGACGCTGATGCTCGGTCTCGTCGCAGCTGCCAGCGAAGTGCGCCTGAGGCCGAGCCTGCCGCCAGGAGTCGACCGCATCACCGTGGAGGGACTGCGCGTCGCCAAGGGGCGCCTCGACGTCCACGTCGAACGCGACCGGCGCCAAAGGATCCACTGCGAGGTGGGCGGGAACGTGGCCCTGCCCGTGCGCGTCCTGCGGGGCGTCAGACCTGCAGGGGAAGGCGACGAGGGCTGATCGCACGGTCGTAGACGGCGAGCGTCGACTCGAGCATGTCGCGCAGGTGGAAGCGGCGCATGGCCCGTTCGCGCGCCGCAGCGCCCATGCGCCGCGCGAGGATGGGGTGGGCCAGGAGGTAGCCGAGGCGCTCCGCGAGCGCTTCCTCGTCGCCCGGTTCCACCACGAAGCCGTCGATGCCGTCGCGGATGAACTCGGGCATGCCGCCCACGCGCGTGACCACCACGGGCCGGCCGGCCGCCATGCCCTCGAGTGCGGCAATGCCAAAGGGCTCATCAAAGCGCGAGGGGTAGGTGACGACCTGCGCCTGTCCGAACGCCGCAGGCATATCCTCCCAGGGAATAGCTTTGAGCGTCACCGCCTCAGCGAGGCCCAGACGGGCGATCTCGCGGCGTACCATCTCCACCTCTCGCGCCTGCCGCGACGCGAAGTCCACGATGGTGCCGGTGCCGGCGAGCATCAGGCGCGCATCAGGCAGCCGTCGGCGGATACGGTCGAGCGCGCGCACCAAGGCGAGGCTGCCCTTGTCGAGGCTCAGGCGCGCCGGATGGAAGATGGTCGGCGGGCCGTCGGGGTGGGCCACATTCGCCCAGCGCTCGGGGTCGATGCCGTGATGCACGACGTCGATGCGCTCCTGCGGGTAGCCCTGCACCACCAGCGTATCGGCAAGATAGCGGCTGACCGCGATGATGCGATCCCAGAAGTCGCGGTAGCGCAGCATCTCATACCCGAGGCGGTCGTGCCACGCGTTGTGGGCGGTGAGGACGAGCGGCACGCCGGACATTTGTGTCAGGCGCCGCAGCACCTCGACGTGCTGGGTCGAGAAGTAGTGCATGTTGTGCGCATGCAGGATATCCGGACGCGCTTGATCGACAAACCGCCGGAGGAGGTCGAAGAGACGGTCGCCGTCCACATCCTGGCGCGGCTGCATCAGAGGATCGCCAAGCACCGCGATGCCGCGGTGGTTGCGCCGGCGTTCGACCTCTTCGCCCACAAGGGCGAAGACATGATGTCCACGGCTCACCAGCGCTGAACCGAGCTCCTCAAGATGCGTCTCGACGCCGCCTACGACAGGCGGAAAGGCCCAGTGCAGCATGGCGATGCGCATCGAAGGGGGCCACCTTTCGTCAGACTATCTCTAGGTCAACAGGGGCTAGTCTGCACGGAAGGAGGCTGAGAAATCGCAGACTCGACTCT
>JAJYNV010000358.1 GCA_021786135.1 Bacillota bacterium | reverse complement strand
GACGGATGAGCTGCGGGAGGCATGCGGCGTCTTCGGCATCGTCGGCCGGCCCGACGCGGCCGCGCTGACCGCCGAGGCGCTCTTCTCCCTACAGCACCGCGGGCAGGAGAGTGCCGGCATAGCCGTCCTGGGCGACGACGGCATCCACTTGCACAAGGGCATGGGTCTGGTGCATGAGGTCTTCGGAGCGGACGACATCCTGCAGCTCAAGGGATACTCGGCCATCGGGCACGTCCGCTACTCGACGACGGGCGCGTCACGGCCGGAGAACGCCCAGCCGCTCTACGTGCGCTCGCACCTCGGCCCGTTCGCCCTCGGACATAACGGCAACCTCGTCGACGCGCAGGCGGCACGCGACCGGCTGGAACGCCAGGGGGCCATCTTCCAGACGACGACCGACACGGAGGTGGTGGCCCACCTCATGGCCCGCTCCCAGGGAGGCAGTCTCGAAGCCGCCTTCCAGGACGCGCTGACGCAGCTCAGCGGTGGCTACGCCTTCACCCTGCTCACGCCGAACGGAGTCCTCGGGGCTCGCGACCCCTTCGGCATCCGGCCCCTGGTCCTCGGACGGCTGCAGGGCATGCCCTGCCTGGCGTCCGAGACCTGCGCCCTGACGGCGATCGGCGCGGACTTCGTGCGCGAGGTGGAACCAGGTGAAGTGGTGCAGCTCGACCTCATGGGCGACGTCCATGTCCTGAGACCCGGCGACCCCGCGCACGAGAAGCTCTGCGCCTTCGAACTCATCTACTTCGCACGCCCTGACTCCCGCTATGGCGGGGAATCGATCTACCAGGCGCGTCGCCGGCTCGGTCAGCAGTTGGCACGCGAGGCGCCGGCACCGGCCGACGTCGTCCTCGGCGTACCGGACTCGAGCCTGCCGGCGGCGGAGGGCTACGCAGCGGAACTGGGACTCAGGCAGGAACTTGGCCTGGTCAAGAACCGCTATGTCGCGCGCACCTTCATCCATCCCGCGCAGCAGAGCCGCGAGAGCGGCGTGCAGCGCAAGCTGACGGTGGTGGCGGAGGTGGTGCGCGGGCGGCGGGTCGCGCTCATCGACGACTCGCTCGTGCGCGGCACGACCATGCGCCACCTGACGCGCCTTCTGCGGGAAGCGGGAGCGACCGAGGTCCATGTGCGCATCGCCTCGCCTCGCTACCTCCATCCCTGCCACTATGGCATCGATACGTCCAACCGCGACGAGCTGATCGCCGTCGCGGCCGGCGAGAATGCGCTGAGAGGACTGATCGGCGCTGACAGCCTGCGCTTTCTCTCGGCGCAAGGCGTTCTCAGGGCGACCGGTCGCCCCGATCACTGTCTCGCGTGCTTCACGGGCGAGTACCCGGTGCCGGTGCAGGACGGCGAGATCTGAAGGAGGCCAGGGATGTGAGTGAGGCGTATCGGCGCTCCGGCGTTGATCTGAAGGCCAAGGAGGACCTGCTTGGCCACCTCAAGGCGATAGGGCGGATGGCGACGCGGCCCGAGGTGGTTGCCGGCATCGGCGGCTTTGGCGGCCTCTTCCGCCTTCAGGGCTACGCGGACCCTGTGCTCGTGGCCGGGGCCGACGGCGTGGGTACGAAGCTGATGCTCGCGCAGGAGCTCGGGGACCTTACGCAGGTAGGTCAGGACTGTCTTGCGATGGTCGCGAACGATGTGCTCTGCCAAGGGGCGGAGATGCTTTTCTTCCTCGATTACGTCGGAGTCGGCCATCTCGTGCCGGCCGAGGTCGCCCAGGTGGTCTCGGGTGTAGGCAAGGCTTGCGCCCAGATCGGCTGCGCCCTGCTCGGCGGGGAGACGGCGGAACTCCCGGACCTCTTCCCAAGCGGCGGGCTTGACCTCGTGGGCTTCGGCGTCGGCGTCGTGGAGCGCGAGAACGTCCTCACCGACACCTTGGCGAAGGCCGGGGACATCCTGATCGGGCTGCCGTCCGATGGCGTGCACAGCAACGGCTTCAGCCTCGTGCGCCGCATCGTGCGCGAAGCGGGACTGGACCTGGGTGCCAACTACGACCTCGAGCGGCCGCTGGGTGAGGTGCTGCTGCGGCCGACCCACCTCTATGGCCCGGAAGTCCTTCCGGCGCTGCGCAGCCCAGGCATCCACGGCATCAGCCACATCACGGGCGGCGGTATCCCAGGCAACGTGCCGCGCATGCTTGGGCGGGGTCTCATGGCCGCCTTCGACCGCAAGACCTGGGGGGTGCCAGGGGAGCTCGAACTCCTCCTGGAGCGCGGCAAGATCCCAGAGCAGGAGGCCTACCAGGTCTTCAACATGGGCCTCGGACTCGTCCTCGCCGTCGAGGCCGAGGAGGCACCCCGCATCATCGCGGGCATCTCGGCCGCGGGCGGCCGGCCGCGCGTCGTGGGCGAGGTGCGGCAAGGGGAGGGGGTAACGCTTTGAAGCGCCTTGCGGTGCTCGTCTCCGGCCGCGGCACGAACCTCATGGCGCTCGATCGCGCCATGCGCGACGGGTCTATGCCGGCGAGCCTTGCGCTCGTCGGCGCGGATCGTGAGGCGCCCGCGCTGCGCTGGGCCGAAGCCCAGGGCATCACGACGTTCTTCGCCGACGCCAGGAGGCTCGGGATGCCGGCCTGGGAACAGGAGCTCCTGGCCGCACTCGAGGACGCCGCGGTCGACGCCGTCGTACTGGCGGGATTCCTGCGCATCCTGTCGCCGAGCTTCGTCGAGCGCTTCGCGGGCCGCATCGTCAACGTGCATCCTTCGCTGCTGCCGGCCTTCCCGGGACTTGATGGCATCGGTCAGGCGATGCGGTACGGCGCGAAGGTCACGGGAGTCACGGTGCATTTCGTCGACCAGGGCCTCGACGCGGGTCCCATCATCCTGCAGGAGGCGCTGCCTGTGCTGGGAGGGGAGACCCGTGCGGAGCTCGAGACCAGGGTGCACGCCATCGAACACCGGCTGCTGCCGGAGGCTCTACGCCTCCTGGTTCTGGGCCGGCTCGAGCTCGAGGGCCGAATTGTGCATATCGCGGAGGGATGAACATGCCGACAGCACTTCTCAGCGTTCGTGACAAGTCTGGACTCGTCGCATTCGCGCAGGCTCTTGCAGAGCGCCACTTCGACCTCTTGGCAAGTGGCGGGACGGCCGCTGCCCTGAGGGCCGCAGGGCTCGAGGTGCAGGAGGTGGCGGATTACACCGGTTCGCCGGAGGTCCTCGGCGGCCGCGTCAAGACGCTCCATCCTGCCGTGCACGGCGGCATCCTGAGCCGCGAGTCCTCCGATGACGAGCGGGATCTCGTCCGCATCGGAGCCCGGCGCATCGACCTCGTGGCTGTTTCTCTCTACCCCTTCGTCGAGACGGTGGCGTCGGGTGCCGATCGGCCCACCGTCATCGAGGAGATCGACATCGGAGGAGTCGCCCTGCTGCGTGCGGCGGCGAAGAATCATGACCGCGTCTGGGTCGTGCCGGGCCCCGACTTCTACGCCGATGTCCTGAGCGGAATCGACGCCGGGGACGCCGAACTGCGCCGACGCCTCGCGGCGGCAGCCTTCCGCGAGACGGCGCGCTACGACATGGCCATCGCCGACTACCTCGCGGGCGAAGACTGGCCGCAGTTTCCCGCCGCGTCGGCGTCGTTCGTCCACGCGCTGCGCTACGGGGAGAATCCGCACCAGGTGGCAGCCCTCTACCGCGACGGCGGTCCTGGCATCGCAAGCGCCGAGGTGGTCCAAGGCAAGGAGCTCTCCTACAATAACCTCCTCGACGCCGACGCCGCCTGGCGACTCGCGCTCGACCTGCCGCCAGAGGCAGCCTGCGTCATCAAGCACCAGACCCCGTCCGGTGCCGCCTCCCTCATGGCGCTCAAGCAATCGCTCGCGGCGGCGGTGGCCGCCGACGACGAGGCGGCCTTCGGCGGCGTCATCGCTCTGCGGGGCACGATCGACGAGGCGATCGCGGAGTACGTGACGTCCCGCTTCTTCGAGGTCGTGGTGGCGGAGGGCGTGACACCTGGGGCGCGGGCCATCCTGGCCGCAAAGCCGAACCTCAGGGTTCTCGCGCTGCCGGCAAAGAGGCGCCGCGGGCTCGAGGTGCGGGTGATCGGCGGCGGTCTCGTGCTCCAGTCGCCGGATGACGCCATGAGGCCGGCCGATGCGTGGCAGCATGTCGCGGGGCCGGACCTGAAGGATAGGGAAGACCTCGCGTTCGCGTTCACAGTGGCCAAGCATGCGCGCTCGAACGCTATCGTCGTCGCCAAGGACGGCGTGACCCTGGGTATCGGGGCGGGCCAGGTCAGCCGCGTTCGCGCCGCACAGGCAGCGTTCGCCCAGGCCGGCGGCGCTGCGCAAGGAGCGGTGCTCGCCTCGGACGGCTTCTTCCCCTTCGGCGACGTTCTGCAACTGGCCGCTGAGCGCGGCATCGCGGCGGTCGTCGAACCGGGCGGCTCGCTGAGGGACGAGGAGTCGAAGGATGTGGCGCAGGGGAGTGGCATCTCGCTCTACTTCACCGGCGAGCGCCACTTCCGCCACTGATGCGCGCGCTGGTGCTGGGCAAGGGCGGCCGTGAACACGCCCTCTCGTGGTCCCTGGTCGCGGGCGGCGCGACCGTGTTCGCCATGCCGGGCAGCGACGGGATCGCCACCGTGGCGGAGAGCGTGGCGGGCGACGGGGCCGCGACCGTCGACGTGCTCGACGCGGTGCGGCGCCTCCACATAGACCTCGTCGTGCCCGGACCGGAAGAGAGATC
>JAJYNV010000440.1 GCA_021786135.1 Bacillota bacterium | reverse complement strand
CCCAGGAGCGAAAATAAGAAGGGAGGCCCCGTTGGGCCTCCTCTGCGCACAAAACACTAGAGGCCGATGCGGCTCATCCAGTACGAGAGCGTGCGGCGCGCCTCGGACTTAGGTAGACCGGTGATCTCCTGTGCGACTTGGCACGCCACGAGTTCCGCGCCCACGCGGCTAAGGGCACCGCGCATCGCGGCAATCTGGTGCAGGACCCGCTCGCATGTGTCATCCTCGGTGATCATGCGCTCTACGGCCCTGGCTTGGCCCTCGATGCGTCGCATGCGCGCGATCAGCGCCTGCCGCTGCTCGGCATCGAGGTGTGGCCCTTCAACGGGCGGCGTCGTCGACGATGGCATGGAGCTCTACCTCCACCTCACTGGCGAGTTTGGCCAGGCGATCCGCACCTTGGCCCTCCTCCTCGGCCAGCCCTATGAGCTGTTCGGGGCTTAGAATGCCGATTTCGCTGCCTCCCGCGGTCTCCCTCACAAGCAGGCGACATGGCAGGAAATAGGCGTTGTCCGGATTAATGCGGAGCAGCTCGTCAGCCCGAGCGGGGCTACAGATCTCGAGCACGTGCATCGCCCCATGGCCAGGGAACCCCTTCTCCGCCAACGTGGCACCCATATCGGTCTGCCAGAGTGCCTTGAAGCGGTGCGCGGCCAGCGCCGACTCCACTGCTTCAAGCGCCTCAGCTACGCTCTTGGCACTTGGCACGCGGTACGCAAACGACAAAGCGCACCCTCCTTCGTTCCTGACCATCATACCTTACCCTGTATGCTACCTTTCGGCGACACCGCGCGCAACGTCGAGCAGGGATGCGACGTCACAGGTGGAATCGCCCGCAGTGGTGAGGTCATGCCGATAGTCTTTAAAGCCATCATGCCCCATGGGGACGAGCTTCTGCCCTTCACGCCGGCGGACTCGGGACTCGAAATCCTGCGCAGCAGCATGTGGGCCATCGGGCAGTCCCTCCGGGCCTGCGAACCGGATCTCGTGCTCATCGCGAGCCCGCATCACCTTCGCATCCCAGGACACCTGGCGATTGCCGATACGGCCTGGGCGGAGGGTCTGGTGGATGCCGGGACCGGGACGTATCGGCGACGGGTCGAACTATGTCGCACATTCCACCCCACACTGGCCGACGCATCGGCGTCGGCTGGCCTGCCTCCTGCGCGCGTCAGCTTCCAGACAGCCGAAGGGCCGCTCTCGACCCTGCCGCTGGACTTTGGCTCCCTAGTACCACTCTACTATCTGGTCGGCCATGCAGATGGTCCAAAGATCTGCCTGATCGGTCCGCCACGCGACCTCGGACTCAAGCCGCTGGTGCGCCTGGGCCAGGAGATTGCTGCTCGCTGCGGCGACCGTCGTTTGGCCTTCATCGCGAGCGCGGATCTCGCGCATGCGCATCAGCCGGAAGGACCCTACGGTTTCGATCCCGCTGCAGCAGCCTACGATGCCATGGTGCAGGAGGCTGCCCTGGCGGGCGACCTGCACGCTCTGCAACAGCTCTCGCCGGCCTTCATCGCGGCCGCGAAGCCGGACGCACCCTGGCAGCTCGCCATCCTGCATGGCCTGATGGAGGGCCCGCATCGTGTCCGGGACTTCGCTTACGCACGTCCAGGCTACTTCGGCATGCTGGCCGCACGTTTCGAGGCGATCTGACGGATTGGCCCCAGGTACAATCACCGTTCTGTCCCAAGGTGCGCTGTACCGGAAAGCTGGGCCGCCTATGCTGTCTGCAGGGATCGGGTCCGAATTGGGAGTGGTCAAGGTGCGCATCAGGCGACAGAGTTACCTCAGCGATCTCTGGCCCACGGACGACGGAGGCCGCCTCCTGGGCGGAGCACTTCTCCTTGTCTGGGGCCTCTCTCTCGCTGTCTCGGGCCTCGGCATCCAGCACGGCCCCATCGCGGCGGCCTTTCAGCTCTACTGGGCCGTGCCCTTTCTAATCTGGGGGACACTCGGATTCATCTGGCACCTCGTGCGAGGTACGGGCGGCACGATGTTCTACCTGCTTGTTGCCGCTCTCGCTGCGCTCGTCGAGGTGGACAATCTGCACATCGCACATGTCGAGGTCTGGACACTGTTTGCGGCGGTGCTGCTCGTCGGCGCGGGCCTCAGTTTCCTCCGGCACATCTTCAGGCGTGGAGGCGGCTGGTCATGAGCGGCACGGATGGCGACCGGATGAGGCACAGCTCCTGGCATGAATTCAGCTTCCGTGCCCTGATCGGCTATCTCCTGCTGGCCTGGGGTGTAATCCTGGCCATGCGTGGACTGGGCATCAGCACCACGGAGGTCGGCCAGATCGTGCAGACCTACTGGCCCGTGCCTATCATGGCCTGGGCTGCGGTCGGCCTCATCTACCGGCTGGTGACCGGTTCCGGCGGCAGCCTCGTCTATCTCCTCGTTCTGCTTCTCGCCGCTCTTCTTCAGCTCAACTATCTGCATATCGGCCATTTCGATGCCGGCACGATTTTCTGGGCGATCGTGGTCATTGCCTTCGCCTTCGAGGTGCTGCGGGGACCCAACTGGCGCCGCGACTGGCAGAGGCGGTGGCGCCGCGACTGGAGGCGGGGCTGGCGCTATGGCATCGGTGACGTGGACGTGACGATCGATGCGAACCACACCCGGCATACGTTGCATGAGGGCCACCTGATCGGCGACATCCGCCTGGACCTCTCGCAGGTGCATCTCGAGGATGGCGAGACGCCCTTCGAGTTGAATGCCCTGATCGGCGACATCACGGTGCTCGTCCCTGCGGACCTGGCGGTTTCAGTCGCGGCTGAGGTGACCGTCGGCGACATCCGCATTTTCCGGCAGAGCGCCGATGGCATCGGCCGCCGCCTGGTCTACGAGTCCCCCGGGTACGACAGCGCGACGCGCAAGGTGCGCATCATGGCGCACCTCCTGATCGGTGACATCACCGTACGGCAGTTCTGATGGAACGTGCGCCCAAGCCTGCCGACAGCGACTCGCTCGGCATCGACTGGCAGATTGCGGGCTACGGCGTCATCATCGGCGCCGCGGCCTCTCTTGTAGCACTCGCCCTCGGACCGCACCCGATCGGCGTCCTCCTCGGCGGCACGGCGCTTGGCGCCGCGGCAGGCGGCGCGCTCGGGTTCCTGCTGGGCCGGCCGCTCAAGCGAGATCTGCGCGAACTCTCGCTCTACGCGGCCATGCTCGCCCACGGACAGCTGGACGCGCGCCTGCCTGGCGAAGGTGCGGGAGAACTGCGCTACCTGATGCGGCAGCTCGACGCAATGGCCGTATCTCTGGCCGAGCAGGTGGCTGCCGTGCGACGTCTGGCGTCCGAACGGCAGGCCTTTGCCCAGCAGGCGGAACAGGTGGCGGTGCTCGAGGAGCGCCAGCGTCTCGCGCGCGAACTGCACGACACCGTGAGTCAGGAACTCTTTGCGCTCGCCATGATGCTGGGCGCCATCCGCAACATCCTGCCCGACGACCGTGCCGATGCCCGCGAGCAACTGAGCCGCGCCGAGGAAGTGGCGCGCCGCGCCCAAGCGAGCATGCGCGGTCTCATCCGCGCATTGCGTCCCGTGGAGCTGGGCAGCCGGAGTCTTGCGGCGGCCCTCGAGAGCCTGCTCGATGAAGTCAGCGAGCGCCAGGGCGTCGAGACCGATCTCTCAGTCCAGGGCCAGGGCCCGCTGCCGGTAGGCATCGAGGACGCTCTCTTCCGCATCGCCCAGGAGGCGGTGTCCAACGCGGTCAGGCATGGTCAGCCGACGCGGATCGCCGTCGGCCTGCGTCACGGCGAAGGCGACCTTTCCCTGACTGTCTCGGACAATGGCCAGGGCTTCGATCCGATGACGGTCGCGGCACATATCGGCCTCGGCAGTATGCGGGAGCGCGCGGCTGAGATCGGCGGCCAGTTGGCCATCCAGAGCCGGCCCGGCGCAGGATGCACTGTGCAGCTGCGGCTGACCGGGCTCTCAGACTCCGAGGAGGAGGAAGAACTTTGAGCATCCGTATCATTCTGGTGGATGACCATGCCGTTGTGCGTCAGGGCCTGGCGGCTCTGATCGCCACCGATGCAAGGCTTCAGGTGGTCGGCGAGGCGGGAAGCGGCGAGGAGGCAGTTCCTCTCTGCCACCGCCTGCAACCAGATGTCGTACTCCTCGACATGATCATGCCGAAAATGAACGGCGTGGCGGCGGCAGCAGCCATCAAGTCCGCGGCACCGCACGCACGCGTTCTTCTGCTCACGAGCTACACGGAAGGCGATCTCGTCCAACCTGCGCTCGCCGCGGGTGCCGACGGCTACCTGCTCAAGACGGCTTCGGCCGAAGGCGTCCTGCAGGCCGTGCTCGCCGTGGCACAGGGACAGCAGGTACTTGATCAGGTCGCGGTCGAGGCGCTTCGCCAGCCCAAGGTCTCAGACCTCAGCCTGCGCGAGCAGGAGGTGCTGCACCTTGTGGCGCAGGGCCTCAGCAACGCGGAGATCGCAGACCGTCTCGCCATCACTGTGCGAACAGTCAAGGCACACGTTTCGAATCTGCTGCAGAAACTCGATCTCCAAGACCGCACGCAGCTCGCGATCTACGTGCTGCGACGCCAAGGCGAGATCTAGGCGCCGAAGCCGCGAAGACCAATGCGCAGGCGATCGGTGTCCGCACCTTCCCGATCTGCCGCGAAGAGCACCGCGCCCTGTACCGCATCGAGTCCGTCCCGGGGCTCTGCGCCGGCAGCGAAGTACCGCCGCATCGTGCGCAGGAACGCCTCGCGATAAGCGCTTGGTCCGCCGCGCAGGAGGGAACCGTAGAGTGCAACCGGCGCCCCGGCCGGCAGCCCCTGCGATGTGAAGTAGCGACCGGCCGTCCGCCCCAGTTCGCTGCCCATACGGCGCAGCACGCTGCGGGCGACAGGGTCGCCCTCCGCCGCCAGCTGGCCGCAGAGCGGTGCCACAACCAGGGTGACCTGCCAGGACGGCAGGGTGGCTTCCTCCGTGGCCTGGGCAAGCGCCATGTAATCGGGCAGAGCGAAAAGCTCCAGGAGGCCGTCCAGCATCCGTGTCGGCGGAGCTGCCCCTTGAGCTGCGAGGATGGCCTCGCGCACGGCCAGCGTCGCGATGTCTCCTGCGCCGCCCTGCGGCCCCGTGCAATCGTTGAGGGCGAGGATGCGCCGCACCTCGCCATTCTTGCGCAGCCCGACCGCTGCACCCGTGCCGCTGGCGACGACGCCGACCGACCGGCCCGGCACTGCCCACAGTGCGGCGACGATATCGTTTTCCACATGTACGTGGCAGTCGAGGGCTGCTGCCAGCTGTCCACGCAAGAGGTCCGCCTGCCAAGGCATGTCCACGCCCGCCAGGCAGGCTCCAACCGCGTCTGGGGCCTTCCCGCCCGTGGCTGCGAAGACCGCTTGCCGCACCGCATCCACGGCACCTTCAATACCGACGGTCTGGTGGTTCGAAGGTCCTGATCGTCCTTCTCCGACAATCTGGCCGTCCGGTGTGACAGCCAGGGCCCGCGTGTAGGTGCCACCGCCGTCCACGCCGACCATCTCTTTCATCGCAGCTCAGGCCAGTAGGCCCTGTTCTCCGCCGCGAGGTCGTCGAGCAATGCTTGCGCCACATCCGCACCGCCTATGAGCGGGTGGCACATCAAGGCTTCCCGCGCCTTCCTGCGCGATCCCTGCATCGCCGCTGCCACTGTCAGCCGCTCGTATTCCTTGACGGCGAGGGCGAACGTGCGCAGCAGCGGCGGCAATGGATCCTTGCGCGGCACGGGGCGAATGCCCGCCCGGCTCACCTCGGCGTTGCGCTCGACCACGTCGTCATCCGCAAAATCCGGCAAAGCGCCGCGGTTGGCCAGATTAAGCACGAGGTTCCTCGGCTCTGCGGCCTGCAGCGCCGTCATGACGTCCACCGCCACCTCCGAATAGTAGGCGCCGCCGCGCTGTTCGAGCTCAGGCGGCTTGCCGGTCAGTTCCGGGTCACGATAGCGCGCGAAGAGCTGCTGCTCGATTTCCTGCACACGCTCGGCCCGTGTACCCTCTGTCGAGGCTGCCGCCAGTTGCGCGTGTCGGAGCGTAGGTCCAGGAAAGAAGAAATAGTTGAGGTACGGGTTAGGGACGAAACCCAGTTCGGCGAAGAAGTCCCGTGGAGGCTCAAACTCCGGCGCGACATGACGGAGCTCCTCTTCGAGTGCACCGCTCCGCAACACCAGGGAGGTCGCGTCCGAGCCACCGACACGGATCCAGCTGCCGGTCAGGTGGTTGAGACCCGCTGCCTCGAGTTCCACATCTCCTTCGGCCAGCCCACCGAGCTGTGCGATGCGCCGCTCCGTGGTGCGCGCCACGTTGCAGAGTCCAACGACCCTGTCGTAGCCAGCGCTGCAAATTGCCTGCGTCACAAGGCCGGCAGGATTCGTGAAGTTGAGCAGCCAGGCCTCGGGGGCGAGCCTCGCCATCTCCTCCGCCACCTCGAGCGCCACGGGGATGGTGCGCATGGCATTCGCGAAGCCGCCCGCTCCCGTGGTCTCCTGGCCCAAGAGGCCATGTCTGAGGGGTATCCGCTCATCCGCGCCCCGCATCTTGAGACCACCGACGCGCATCTGACTGAGCACAAAGCTTGCGTCGGCGATGGCCGCTTCCCTGTCCTCGGTCACCGGAAAGCGGACACGCCGTCCTCGCGCGGTGGCCATGCGCTCCGCCAAGCGGGCGATGGTCTCCACCTTCTCTCGCCCTGCGGGTACGTCTACGAGCCACACCTCGTCGAGAGACGGTTCGCGTTCGAGCACGCCCTCCAGGAGTTCGGGCGTATACGAACTGCCCCCGCCCAGCACCGCGATCTTCATGCCAGCACCGCCGCAGGATTGAAGTGCAGAAAGAATGGATGCAGCACCTTGAAGGCCTCGAAGAAGCCATCATCGCCCAGCGACATGCTCTCCACGAAAGACGTCAACTGCATGAGCGCCTCGGGCGAAAATTGCGTCCTATGCTCGCCGAGCGCCTGCCACTTGCGCTGCCAGTACGCTCCCGCCGCGATGCGCGCATTCGGTTGCGCGGTGCCGTAGAAGGCCACCGCAGGCTGCGGCGTCAGGCTCTGAGGCGCACCGGGAACGTGCGGAAACTGCAGGAAGCTTACAGCCTCGGCCACGGCGAGCCCAACGGCGCGATGGTCCGGATGCGATTCGTAGGGCAACCAGGGATCGCACGTCAGGACGAAGTCCGGCCGGTAAAGTCCGATCTCCGTCATAAGTTCCGCACGTAGACCGTGCATCGGGCTGTCAAGAAGATCGCGATGCCCGAGATGGCGGTTCTCCGTGACGCCCAGTACCGCTGCAGCAGCGTCCGCCTCGGCCCGGCGCAGCCGAGCGAGTTCTCCTGGTACCAGCCGAGCGTCCATGGTTCCCATGCTGCCATCCGTCACCGTGACATACCGCACTTCGCGGCCCATGTCGCGCAGGCGGGCGATCAGTGCCCCTGCGCCGATCTCATTGTCGTCCGGATGCGGCTGTACGGCCAGGACACGCGTTGCGAACAGGATATCAGGCTTCAAGGACATCGCCGCCAATCGCGCCATCTCCTTCGCGGGTGCCGGCTTCGCGGATCGAGGCACCGTTTCCTGCGCCGCCAGGGAGATGGCCCTTGAGTGGCGAATGATGCGCGTATTCGTCGGCGCGAGGGGGAGCCCACGTGTCTTATATCTTACGTTCATCGACTCCTTCCGACGCCGCGGCACTCGCGGCACTCGGCACCGATCCCGATGCGCCGCGCGGCCTCAACGAGGCCGACCTGTTCGTTTATCCACGGCACGAGACCTGGCTTGCCGAACACGGCGATGCCGTCATCGCGGCGGCGCGGCTGTGCCTTGCACCACACTCCGGCCTGGCACTTCTCACCGACCTCGCGGGGGAGACGGCACCACTGCTCGCACTGGTCGGCGAATTGACCCAGCACGCCTTGGGTCAAGGTGCCGCCACGATCCAGGCTGCGGCGCCAACAGGCTCTGCCCTGGCCGATGCCCTGGGCGAACACGGATTTACGGTGCAGCGGCGCGTCGTGCACATTCGTTGGCGCCTTCCATCTCCACCGCCGGGCGACCCTCCCTTGGGCATTGCCTTCGCGGAGGAGATCCCGGACCCCGAAGAATATGCACGCCTTTCAGTCGCTGCCTACCGCGGTTCCTGGGACTGGCTGTTCGATCATTGGGGCGGCGATATCGCAGCGCGGCGCAACTTCGCCCGGCTGTTCGAGTCTCCCCGCGACGAGCGCTTCATCGGCGCGCGCCAGCAGGGAGAGCTGATCGGCTTCGTCAGCACAGGCAGCGGTGAAGTGGTGCCAGGCGACTTCTCCACGTTCGGTGTGCTTGTCAGACCAGCCATGCGCGGCCAGGGCATCGGCAGCTACCTCCTGCTGCGCGCCTTGCAGGTTCTGGCCTCACGCGGAGCGACGGCGGCAGAGATGCATACGACCGCCCCGTCTCAGGGGGATCCGGCCGCCGTCCGTCTCTACCTGCGCCATGGCGAGCGCAAGGAAGACGTCGCGATCCTGCGCCGGTCAGGCCACTCTTAGGACCTGCGGCAGGCGTAACACCGGGTCCGGCGCCCGCGTATGCTGGCGCATCGAGACCCGGTGCTGTGCACTGGGCAAGGGAGGTCGCAGTCGTGTCGCAGTGGCTTGCCAGCAAGGCGTACGCACTGGGCCGCTGGCTCGACCGCAGAGCCGCGGCGCAAGAGGCCCCACGTATCCCCAAGGTCGTCATCGCGGTAACCGAGGCGCCGCAAAGCACGCGCGTCGTCAAGACCCTCGTAGCTTCGCCAGCACAACTGCACGTAGCGACCGGTGTGCGCAGTTTGACTGCGACGAGCACGTTCTCGTCAGTGCATGGTCTCGCGCCGGCCCGAGTTTTTTCTCAGCCGCTGCTCAGCGCGTCTTCTCCTGCCGCGCACAGCTTCCACCAGTGGCCCGCGCAGGGGGTGCGCACCGCCAGCAGCGTGCACCAATATCCCTGACGCCACCGTTGACCTGCCGTCGGCAGGTCCCCTGGTGGCATCGGTAATAGTCCAAAAGGGAGGCGGGGTTGCCCCGCGTCCAGCTACGCCACCCGTCATTGGGTCTGCACCGGCCAGTGCGCAGAAACTAGCCCTGGCCGTGGAGATCGGATGCAAATGTTGGTCCGAGACAGCGCCAAGAGGCGTTGCCAAGGTTCAGGTGCAGGGAGGGGCCAGGGAGAGGCGCCAGATGCCCTTGCGGCTTCCGGAGATCTGCCTGGCCCTCTACTTGTTTACGCCGAGGTGCAGGTCTCCCCGGATGAGAGCGTCAACCTTCCCCGTGTGCAGGGATCCGCTGGACCTAGTCAAACCCGCGCCTCTAGGTAGCTTTGAGTAGGTCCAGCGGATCGGTGAATACGGCAACCACCCTCCGTGGTGGACTTTCACCGCCAGGTTTGGCGACCATGCCCGGCGTACAGGGAACGGAGCCCGAACCGGTGGTTCGGGCTCCGTTCGACATCTTCACGTGCACTGCGGCGGGAACAGCGGGCTCGGAGGGCAGGGCGGCAACGGCAGGGTCACGCAGGGAGCCGGCGTGCAGTAGCCATAGGTCGGAACCAGCAGTTGGACGGCGGCCGTGGACGTGAACGTGGTGCAGATCGTCACCATGGTGCAGATCTGGCTGTTGACGAGCGCCGGTGGCGCGCAGGAGGCGCTCAGGACCGAGCAGGCCTGCGTCGTGCCGACCGGTCCGCAGAGGGTGACCGTCTTGAGCATCGTCACGTTGGCAGTGGTTGTGCAGGTCGTGATGCTCGTGGTGATGGTGAATTCGACCGTGGCGGTGATGAGGAACGTGGCATTCACGTAGTCAGTTGTGACTGCGGGGGTGCTGCTTTGGAAACTGCAGGATGCATCGGTCACCGCGCAGCTGATTCCCGTAACCGTGCCGGAGCAAGAGTAGGGCGCGCAAATCGTACCGCTCGTGTCGGCCTGATAGCAGTAGTCGAACACCTTGTCAACCAGAATGCAATCGATCTCCGTCGGTGCAGGACAGCCGGTTGGTGGGCAAGGACCAGGGGTTACTGCCAAGGCAAGATCCCTCCCCTTACTGATCTCGCTCCTTTCTATGTCGAGACGTTTCGTAAGGTTACGCACCGATGACGTCAAGACAGTTGATCTGGTCCGAAGGCGACGCTTGGTTCGGTCAGCAAAACGAAGGGCTCGCCTATCGCATCGCTGCGAGAGAAGGCACTGCGCCACCCGGCAGCGTCTGCCCGATGCTGGCTCCGAGGGCTGCCGGCGGTCCCCTCCTCTGGCTCGACGCCCAGGGCAGGCTTGCAGGCCCTGACCTCGTGGGCGGGATGTCCGGTCTGGCCGGAGCGGCGGCGGATCCCTGGCTCCTCGCCCTGGCAGGCTACGACAACGTCCTCAGGCTTGTGACGGAGAACATGTGCACCAGTCTCGATCTTCCCGCCATACCGGCACGGATGGCCGCGTTGGGACCGCGTGACGGCGGCCCGGCGTTGAGCCTCGTGGAGCTTCCGGATGGGGTGCATGGGCTCATCTGGCACGAGGACCACATTTCGGTGCAGCGGCTTTGCGCGGCAAGAGCCCGGGAGGTGCACCTACTTGCCGGTGTCCCGCCCTTGGCAGTCATACGTGTGCTCAGTTGGCCTGCGGACCGCCTGCTGCTCTATCAACATCGCACGGCCCCGTGGTCGGGCTGGGCGCCATTGCCGACGCTCCTCCTGCCATCGGACGCGCCGTCGCGCTTGCGTCAGACGGACTTGGGGCCGTGTGTTCGCATCGGACCGGGTGTCTGGCTGCGCTATCGGAACGATGTGTGGCGCGAGGTCGCTCTCTTGGAGCAGGAGGGTGTTTCCACGCTGCGCATTGGCAGGTTCGCATCCTGGGACATCGAGCCATGGGCTCAGAAGCAGTCAATCCCATCTGCCTGGAAGTTGGCGGTTGGTCGCCGCAGGCAGGGGAACCAGGAGCCCATCGCTCAAGAGAACTCGTCCCAACACCTCGGCGCATTTGAGCGAACGTCCGACCACAGATAGTGTCTGTACAGGAGGTGTCTCCTTGCACAAGTTGCGCGTCCTGTCCCTGGCCCTGGGCGCCGGGCTTCTGTTGCCTGCCGTCCCAGCCTTCGCATCCCCGGTATATACGAGCCAAGGAAGCACCACCTACTTCGCCGGGGTATCTGCCAGCCCCCTCACATCCATCTCGGCGACTCCGTCCTACGCCCCGCCGGACACGAATTCAGGCGGCTCGTCGCAGTCAGAGCAGAGCCCCCCCCAGACGGCGTCAACCTTCTCGACCGGCTCCATGTCGTATTTCGTGCCGGGTCTAGGTCAATGGACAGTCGAGACCGTTCCGGCATCTGCGGAACCGTCGAGCGCAGCGTCGGGGGGAACGAGTTCACCATCCCAGAGCGCATCGACATCGGCCCCGACGACGTCGGCTAGTGCCGGCCCTGCCTCAGGGAGCAGTACGTCGCTGTCGGGACAGTTCCTGTCGCTCGTCAACCAGGCGCGCCAGCAGGCGGGTCTGGGCGCCCTCGCCGACAGCCCCGTCCTTGACCAGCTTGCGCTGGCCAAGGCGCAGGACATGATCACGTACGGCTACGTTGCCCATTACTCTCCCCGCCTGGGCTGGCCCGTCAACCAAGAGACCGCCGCTGGCTTCAGCGCCCAGTCCATGGGCGCCGAAAACATCGCGGAAGCCGGCACCATCCAGCGGGCCATGATCGACCTGATGTCGGATCCCGGACACAAGGCGAATCTGTTGGATCCTGCCTTCACCCAGACTTGGATCGCGGTGCTGCCCGTGACCGGCGGTGTGCTCGTGGAGGAGCTTTTCGCGGGCCCTAGCTTCTGAATGGCGGCGGCCCCCCCGCGCGCATAGCCTGCGCCGGGGGGCGTTCTCATGCTGCTGACACTCTGCATGATCGTGCGCGACGAAGAAGCGGAACTTGCGGAGTGTCTCCAGTCGGCACGCGCCGCCGTCGACGAGATCGTGGTCGCGGACACGGGTTCCACTGACGACAGCTGCGGGATCGCAGAGTCTTTCGGCGCTGTGGTCATCGCCTCACCTTGGCAAGGCGACTTTTCACTGGCGCGCAACGCCGCGCTGGCTGCCGCGCACGGCAAGTGGGTACTGATGCTGGATGCCGACGAGCGCCTCGAAGGCGATCCCGCAGAGCTACGGCGCTGGCTTCGCCGCACCTCCTCCGTCGCAGCGCAGATCCAGATTCAAAATCTTCTCCCTGGAGACCGGGAAGAGCGGCACAGCGCGGTGCGACTCTTCCGGCGCCTGCCCGGCGTCCACTTCGAACGGAAACTGCACGAGCAGGTAGTCGGCAGTATTCTCGCGGAGCGACCCCACGGCACCATATCGGTCGCTCCTATCGCGATCGTACACCGCGGCTACCTGCCGCAATACGTGGAGACCCGAGCGAAGAGGGCCCGCAACCTGAGGCTCGCGCAGGAGGAAGTCGCCGAGCGCCCTTCAGACCCCTTTGCGGCCTATTCCCTTGGCGTCGAGTACCTTTCACAAGGCAGTTACGATGCAGCGGCGTCCGAGCTCGAACGTGCGCGCAGCCTCACACCCGCTGTGGAGCCCTGGCAGAGTAGATTGTTCAAACTCGAGGCGTCCGCGCTCTGGCAAGCGGGACGCGAGCCGGATGCACTCGAACTCACGCTTGCTGCGCTGCGCCACTTCCCCCGCTTTACCGACCTGCAGTACCTGGCTGGCGTTCTGTTGGCGCGTGCTGGCCGGCCGCGCGAGGGAGAGCGCCATTTGCGACGAGCCATTGCGTTGGGGCCAGCACAGACTCCACCCTACGACGGCGCCGACCCGCGGCTGGGAGGGGCCCAGGCTTTCAGAATGCTGGGCCAGTTGCTGCGTGAGCTCGGCCGCAACGACGAGGCATTGGACGCCTATGCCCAGGCGGTCCGCCTCGACCGTGGCGACCTCAGCCACGTCCAAGCCCTTGTCGAGCTGCACTTGACGACCGGGCGGAAGGCCGCGGACCTCTGGTCGAGTTCCCCTCCGGGCGCTCTCGAAGTGGCGGCCACCCTTGTGCGCCTGGGGCGCTGGCGAGAAGCGCTCGACGCCTTTGCGGCTGCCCGCCTGCGGCATGGGGAGCTCCCACCCCATCTCCACCTGCTGGAGGCCCTCTGCCATGTCCACGAGCGGCAGGCCCCAAAGGCGCTTCGGCATCTGCACGCGGCCCTCCCCCCCGCCAACGCCACCCGGCATGAAGCGGTCGAGCAGATCGCCTGGGCCGTCGGCCTGCGCAGCGAAGAGGAAGTTGCCTCTTTCGCCTCAAAGGCCGACGCAGACGCGGTTGCGAGGCTGGCCATGACCCTGAGCGCATCCTCCGCAAGCGGGCGATGAAGGTATTGCGCTCTGCAGCGCTAATCCATCGCCCATGGCACTTGGGGAGGAATACGCTTGATTGCGGAAGACAGCCCCTACCTCGGTTGGCCCGGACGTCCGAAGCTCAGAATCGGTAACTTTCTGTCCCTGACGTTCTACTGGTTCTCCAACAACACCCTCTGGACCGGACTTTTGCTGATCATCATGCCCGCCAAGGTGATGCAGCTCGTCGGTACGACTAACTCCACCGGGCACCTTTCGGTCGTGAATCTTGCGGGAACGATCGTCGCCGTTCTGGCGGCACCCATCTTCGGCGCAATTTCAGACCGCTGGCAGACGAAGTCTGGCCGACGTCGTCGGCAGATGGCGATCGGGGTCGTCGGAAATATCGTCTTCTTCCTTGTCATGGGTTTTGCGACAAACTTCGCCCTCTTCCTTATCGGCTTCATCGGCGTCCAGTTGTTCAACAATGTCGCCGGCTCCTCATATACGGGACTCATCCCGGACCTTGTCCCCCACGAGCAGCGCGGCACGGCTTCCGGCTTCATGGCTACCTGGAACGAGCTCGCGAGCATCGTCGGCGCCCTGCTCGCCACCGCGCTCGCCGGTATGGGCTACTGGTACGCGACTGCGTTCATCATGCTGCTCGGCCTTGTGGTCACGCTGGTATTCGTCCGCGAACCGCTGCCGCCGAAAGTCAAGCCGTTCGATCTCTCATCGTTTCTGCACAGCTTTCTCATCAGCGGACCCGAGTATCGTGATTTCTGGTGGGTTTACGTCACGCGCTTTCTCGTCATGCTCGGGCTTTACGTTCTGGAGTTCTATCTCGCCTACTACCTGCAGTTCGTGATGGGCATCAAGAACCCCGGCGGAACAGTCTTCCTCATTCTTATCGTGCTCACGGTGACAGCTCTGCTGTCGGCGCTCGGCGCAGGCTACCTTTCCGACCGCGTGGGCAAGCGCAAGTTCCTCGTCACCTGGGCCGGGATCCTGATGGGCCTCTCGTCGCTGCTCTTCGTGTTCATGCACGCCATCGCCGGCATCTACGTCGCGGCGGCCGTGTTCGGCCTCGGCTACGGCACCTATCAGTCGACAGACTACGCGCTCGTCGTGGACACTCTGCCGTCTAAGAACGCCGCCAAGGACATGGGCATCTGGGGTACCTCCACAACGCTGCCGCAGGTCCTGGCATCGACCATCGGCCTCGCCATGGCAGCCCTCGTGATTCCCCACTGGGGTTACAGCCTCGGCTACCGCTCGCTCTTTGCGGTCACGTTCGTGCTGTTCCTGCTCGGCTCGGTGCTGGTCCGAAACGTGCGCAAGGTAGTCTGATCGACGCCCAAGGACTTGCCGCTGCCTGAGGACGCCAGGGCGTTCTGTCGACATCCGCAGCCAGGAAGTCTTTGGCAGCTGGCGGCCAGAGGGATCAATCCATGAAGGCGCGAACAGGAAGCCGAGCATCTAGACGAGGAGGACCCCGCTTGCGTCAGTTCCGTACGGTGGCGATCGGCCTGGCTGTCACCTTCCTCATCGCGGGCTGCGGCAGCAGCCCGAATGGCCCGAGCACCGCTGAGAACCAAGCATTGAGCGTCATCCCTGGCGCGAACGAAGTCTTGAGCTATCCCATCCCCACTGTAGGCATTCAATCGTATCTGCCCGACGGGCAAACCGTCGGAGCACCGGCCTACGCGTTTACGGTCCGGCGCAAGGGCGTGCGAGAGCCAGAATGGGTGCTTGCCGGCCCCAAAGGGGCCAAAGTGCTGCACGCCTATCCCAACCTGGCTGCTGCCGCAAAGGAGGCCGGCAAGCTGGGTGTCGCCCCGTCGGCATTCGCCATCCTGGGATCAGGTCCGCTTGGCCGCCTGAAACTGCCTGTGATCGGAGCGCATCTGGGGGCGGTTGCGGGTGCACAGTTGCGTAAACTTGGCCTGAAACTCCCTGGCTCGTCCTACGCAGTGCTGTCGATCGTGACGCTTCCTCAGCACTCCAACGCATCTCAGCTCGGCGTCGCACACTTTGTGCTCGGGTCTGGCAAGGTGGTCGGCGAGTACGGCGGCAGCCGTTAGCCCTGGGGTGCGATCCACAGGCCGCTGTACCGGGCATACACCGGTACAGCGGCCTGTCTTTGAGCATGCCTTAGCTGCTCAGCGAGCCTGAGGTACCCCTCCGCCGCGAGGCGAGCTGAGCCACCAGAACGACCGTCGCTGGGCTGGACATGTGGAAGAAGGCAAGACGGGCAGCATTTTTCAAAGCACATATCGCGCCCAAGTTCCTGGTCGGCGTATCCGCTTGTTCAGGGGCAATCCGGGGGAGTGGCGCCGAGGATGACTACCCCACTCGGCCAGGAGAGATCGTCGACCTGCGCCCGACATCCGGGCCCACCCAGAGTTGACCGGCGAGGACCGAGTTGCCGCTATGAGCTGACGTCGCCGCGTGGCGATGCGCTCGTTGCCGCGCCTTCATGGGCCGTTGCCGTCCAGAGCGTAGACCTTTTTCCTCGGCGCGATGAGGCCGGAGGCAGCGTCCTTTTGTGCATTGGTTCACATAGTGCTCTGCCCCACACTGTATTCGTGGTGAGAGTCAGCGGGGAGATGCCCCTCCCACGAGACGCCCAGGGCATCCAAGTGCCTGCCGCGCTTGGCCGGCTTGGCAGATGCAGCGCACCGCAATGCACGCAAATCGTGCTGCTACCGCCGCCTCCGCGGTGGCGAGAGGATCGGATCTGGCCGCAAGTCGCTGGCGCTCTCGAAAACACTGGCTGGTCCAGGACTGAGCGGTCAGTGCGCGGAGGCGAACCCTTCTGCCGTTCAAGGAGGAGTTCCCATGTCGACCGGAAGTGAACGAAGCCTTTCCGAGACCCTTTGGTCTCCCGAGAAGCGCGTCGTCGTCGCCATGCTCATATGGCTGGCACTACTCGCACTCGGCAGTGCCTTCGTCTCAACACCCTTCATCGACCAGCGGGCGGGAGCACCGCCCGACTACGCGAACACCATGTACCTGCACGGACTCCTCATCGGAATGGTGGGACTCTTGGCGCTGATCGCGATGGACGTGTTCGGTGCCGGCCACAAGAACCGCGTGATGCACAACCTCGTGCTCTGGGGCACTTTGGGAGCCGCGCTGTTCAGCGGCGTCGGCGGCATCTTCGACCACGACATCGAGGACACGTTCTTCCTCTGGATGCAGATCATCTCGTTCTTCTTCCTGGATGAGATCCTCATCAGTCTGACCCTGGCCCTCTTCTTCCGTGCCGTGGAGACTCGCTTCGTAGCAACCTGGCTGGCTGCCTTTGCCGCGCTCAGCGGGTTCCTGTCGGCGGTCATGGGACATATCGCCGGATGGATCCTCGAGTTCGGCGACTACCCGAAGGCGATCGTCGGAGGCTACTCCGCTCTCGCCGCAGAGAGTTGGCAGAGCCTCCTCACCCATCTCATCTCGGCGCATGCCCACGAAATGGTCGTGGCCGTGATCGCGCTTCTGGTCGCAACGTTCTGCGCCTACTTCAGCCTTGAGAGCCGTGGCAACAAGCTGATGCGCTTCGGCCTCTGGTGGACGGCGATCGGCACGATTGCCATGACGCTCGTCTATTTAGTCGCAGGATTCTCCTGGGCACAGCCCCCGGTGCTCTTCGCGCACGGTCTCAACGGCATCGGCGGCGATGACTTCGTCACGGGCCTCGGCGTCATGTTCGGGGGCCTCATCGCACTGATCGGCCTCGGCATCGAAAGACTTCCCGATCCCGTCTCCCGGTGGGGCTCTGTCGTGCTCAGCACCTTCCTGCTGGTGACCGTGCCTGTGTCGGGCTACTACATCTACATGCATGAGACGCTCTACGACCACGGACTCGCCTCAGCCCCCAAGGGAGTCAACGACGCGGTCTATGGCTGGTTCCACCAGGACTTCGCCCTGTTCCTGATTCCAGCCATCATGACGCTCATCTTGGCCGTCGTGCACCTCACCCGTGACGCCGGGCAGCGTCGCGCATCGGTCGGCACCCTGCTCGCCGGCAGCTCTCTCTCCTTCGTGGGCGGCATGCTGTACATCTTCGTCTCGCCTGCGCTCTACGGTGTCGCGTTCGTCGTGACGACGATCGGACTGTCGGCGATCGTCCTCGGCGTCGTGCTCGCTCTGCGCGCGATTGCGGCACCAGGCGCAGGCGCCGCCGCCAAGAAGGCCGCCTTGTCGGGAACGGATTGAGAAGGCCACCGGCATCCCCTGCTGCCAGAGGGTGCCGGCTGGCGGTTGGTCCTGGTGTGAAAGTGCCACACCAGGAAAGAGTCCTCTCTGCACCAAGGAGGAACCCATATGAAACATCCGCGTGTCCTGACACTGATTGCCGCCTCAGCTGCCGCTTCACTGCCCTTGGCTGCCATGGCGCCCGGCCTCGCGGCAGCGGCAGGCCACCCGGCGACAAGTTCGCCTTTTGAGACTTCCGCCACCCATGGGGCACCAGCAGGCAGGAGTGCGCCTGCCCGCCACCGTCCCGCAGCAACCTCGGCGCACCTCTTCGCCGGCGCAAAGGCCGCAGCCAGGGCGCGAGTGACCGCTCCCTGGCTGCCGAACGGCTGCAAGCTGGTCGAAATCGGTCCGGCCAACGCAGGATACACCGCCGCCCAGATGTGTGCGCTGCCCAAGGGCTTCCACCTGCGTCGCGGCTACATGCTCGTACGCGGCAGCATCAAGCCAACGGTGCACACGTCATCCGGAGCTTCGGGCTGATCACGACCTGTCGCAGCGATGGTCATCCTGTTCCAGGCGCACCCTCTGCCGCGGCAAGGGGTGCGCCTCTTTTCTGCACGTCGGTAACCACCGTCCGAATGGGCCCCCTGATATCCTCATCGCTCTCCGGCGTATCAGCCAGGGCACTTCATCAGGCAAAGGTGGACGCTGTCCCGCCGCGGCCCCACTCGCCATGTTCTTCCTACCACAGCGAACGCTCGTCCGTACGCCCTTGCCATGGGCATTTTCATTGGTGTGGCCTCAGCCGGGTGCACACTTGGCAGGCCATCCGGAATGTTCGGGACCGATCGGTCATGGCCTCGTGACAAAGTCTATCCCCGCAACCCAGCAAAGCACGTGGACGCTATGTGCACGTACAAACCAAGCGGCGTATGGGCGGCGTTGCCACCCGCTTGCGTGCCTAGGCCATTGGCGAAAGCGGACTGTGATCAGAAGCAGAGTCCACAAGTGCATTGTTTCACATAGTGCCGTGTCGTGTGATGTTGTGGGACGGATGCTTCGGTATGAAGCAGGTCGTCACCACGCGGCAGGCCGATCCGGACCATCTTCCCTGGCAAGGAGAAGGGAGGGAGAGATGAGGGCTCGCGATCCGCGTCAGGCGGTCGAACGCGCTTCCCCCGTTCCCCGCACCGCGCTCGCAGTCGAGATGGATCGGCCCGGGTGAAACACCCCCTCATGCTGTCGATCTGACGGGGCAACCACAGAGCCTGTAGAGAGTCGCTGTGGACCCCCCCGCGTGTGGCGCCACACAGGGCATCCGGCCCCGTGAGCAAGATGTCGCAGAACCAAGGAGGAAACGAGATGCACTTCCGCAGGAGCCTCGGTGTGATCGCCGGACTCGCCGCTGCCCTGACCATGGTAGGCGCGGCAGCCACCCCGGCATTTGCCGCCTCGACCAATGGGCTGACCGTCTATGCCGACACCGTCACGGACCAGGGCTGCGTCCAGACGAACGTCTTCCATCGCGGCATCGACGGCATCGTATGGCGCATAAACGTGCTCCAGAACGGCCAGCAGGACAAGAACGCGACCGTATCTGTCCAGGTCAAGGGCGGGCAGACGTTCAAGGCGCCCTACAACTCGAAGGATGGCTTCTACACCGCGTTCTGGCCAGTTCCGATCAACCAGCCGACCGGCACGGTCCAGTACAGCGTGACCGCCACGGACGGATCCGCCACCGGTTCCTACCAGCCTCAGTTCATGGTCGCCCCGTCCGAACTCATGATCGTCCCCGCCACCTACACGGTGAACCCCAAGGTCGGCACGGGGACCAAGCCGGTGACCCTATTCGCCAAGACCGTCAAGCTCATACCGGTGACCGCCGGTGTTGATCTCGTCACCTCGTCCCAGGGCAAGATCTCGCTCTCCCCGATGACCGCGGGTACCGTCAACGCCCAGATCGGCCTTGAGGGCAACGTCAACGCGAAGGGCGAGCAGATCGTCAACAAGACCGTCGCGATGCACTACAACGCATCCAGCAAGACCTGGACAGGCAACGTTCCGACCGCAGGCCTGAAGGCTGGCCTCTACGTGGTCATCGTCAACGCGGCAGACCACGTCTCACCAGCCAACACCGGCACCGGGACATCCCTCGCCTTCACGGTACAGTAACATGTCACGAGCGTTTGTTCGGACTTGCCTGAGATCCCTGGCTCTCGTCGCCCTGGCTGGCGTCACGGTCGCCGGTTTCAGCGCGCCTGCCCTCGCAGACGGCTCCGGCTCGAGCACCACGGCTTCCCCGAACGGGCAGATCAATGTGCTCACCCCCAACGTCTATCCCGGCGGCCAAATCCAGTGGACAGCCACCGGCCTGACCCCGAACGCAACGCTCGACCTGGACTGGCAGACCGTCAGCGGCCACTGGGTGGTCGACGGCGACAATCTCGGCACCACGACCGAGAAGCCGGCGAGCTACACCTTCAGCAGCACCCAAATTGGCACTGTGCAGGCAACCGCAACCGGCACGGCAACGGGATCCTTCCCGGTGCCTGCCGGCTTCGGCGGTACACACAACTTCCAGTTGACGGACCAGGACGGCACGGTGGAGGCGGTCGGCAGCGTTGCCGAGTGGCCGTCGGCCACAATCGCCCAAACAACCGAGCCGCAGGGCGGCTTCTTCCAGATCCAGGTGCTCGGGCTTGCCTACACTCCGTACACATCCGACTACGGCGTCCTCTACGATGACCACTACATGGGCTTCATCTCTGCAGTGAGCACCGACGGCACCGCCAAATTCGAGGTGCGCGCCGAGGGCGTCGGAAACCACCAGATCTCGCTGCGCGGCGCTGGCGTCTGGGGACCTTACCTCAACCAGGAGGAGAGCCCCTACCCCCTCAACCCGCGGTACTACTGGAATGTCCGCGTGACACAGGCCACGCCGAAGACCATCCTTGACCCGGAGCCGGCGGTCGTGTTGCCAGAGGGAACCAACCTCACGGTCACGCCGACATCCGGTGTGGTCGGCAGCCCCATCACCCTGCAAGGGCATGGTCTGCCGGCAAACGAGACCCTGAACATCATCTGGAACACCATGTCAGGCAGCAGGGTCACCGCCTCGATGTACCAGACGGCCACGATAGAGCTCGCGACGGTGACCACCGACGCCACCGGCGCCTTCACCTGGAAGGGCACGGTGCCCAACGACCTCGGCGGTCCGCCGCACGAGATCGATGTCGAGGACCAGAGCCAAAGCATCCTCGGATCGGCACAGTACCGCATCCTGCCTCAGTTCATCAGTGTTACGCCGGATCCCGCCAAACAGGGCAGCCTGATGACCGTCCACCTGACTGGTGTCGGCTGGACGGAGTACGACAACATCTACGCGGTGGACTACGACAACGCGTTCATGGGCTACGCCTGCGGCTTCAACAGCCACGGTGACGTCCATATCCAGATCCCCGCGGTGGGTGCACTCGGCTACCACTTCATCGACATCTACCCCTCGCCGTACATGGGCAGCAGCACGTTCCCGAACTGGTGGGGGATGCCGCAGCTCACCTACGCGCAGGACCACCCCGGCGACACGCTTCCCGCGTTCCATCTCGTCATCAAGGTGGCCCGCTAGAGGCACACCTAGATCCGCAGACAGCAGGCAGGGAGCGGGAGGACGGCCAAGGCTGGACTTCCCGCTTCTCGCTCGCGCTGGGCGATCCCTCGCCCAAGGAGGAGAGTCCATGTCGCAAACCCGCGAGAAGAGTCTCGCAGAGACACTCTGGTCGCCCGAAAAGCGCGTCGTCGTGGCCATGCTGGTATGGCTGACCTTGCTCGCGGTCGGCAGCGCCTTCGTGTCGACTCCGTTCTTCGACCAGCACGAGGGCATGGCACCCGACTACGCCCACACGATGTACCTGCACGGCCTCCTGATCGGTATGGTCGGCCTTCTCGGACTTATTGCCATGGACGTGTTCGGTGCCGGCCACAAGAGCCGCACGGCGCACAACCTGGTGCTGTGGGGCACGCTCGGTGCCGCTCTCTTCAGCGGCATCGGCGGCATCTTCGACCACAGCGTCGAGGACACGTTCTTCCTTTGGATGCAGATCCTTTCGTTCTTCTTCCTTGACGAAATTCTTATCACACTAACCTTTGCGCTGTTCTACCGCGCCGTGGAAACGCGCGTCATAGCAACCTGGCTCGCGGCATTCGCTGCCTTGAGCGGATTCATCTCCGCCGTCATGGGTCACATCGCGGGGTGGATTCTCGAGTTCGGCGACTACCCGAAGATCTTCGTCGGCGGCTACGCGGCACTCGCCGCAGAGACATGGCAGAGTCTCCTGACCCACCTCATCTCTGCGCATGCTCACGAAATGGTGGTCGCGGTCCTGGCTCTTCTGGTGGCCACGACCTGCTTCTTCTTCAGCCGTGAAGAGCGCGGCAACAAGCTGATGCGCTTCGGGCTCTGGTGGACGGCGATCGGCACAATCGCCATGACGGTCGTCTACGTGGTGTCGGGCTTCTCGCAGGCACAGCCACCCATGCTGTTCGCCCATACCATCAGCGGCATCGGCGGTGACGACTTTGTCACAGGCGTCGGCGTCATGCTTGGGGCCGTCATCTCGCTCGTCGGCCTCGGGATCGAACGCCTGCCGGGACCTCTCACGCGTTGGGGATCAGCAGTTCTCAGCGCACTCCTGCTGGTCATCGTTCCGGTCATCGGCTACTACATCGAAACGCACGAGAACCTCTTCAACCATGGCGCCACCTCGGCCCCGCGCGGTGCAGCGGACCTGATCTACGGCTGGTACCACCAGGACTTCGCATTCTTCATCCTGCCGGCCGTGATGATCCTGCTCCTGGTGCTGCAGCTCTTCGCACGCGATGAGCGTCAGCGCAAGGCCGCCATCTGGACACTGCTCGCGGGCACCTTCCTCGCCTTCCTGGGCGGCGTGTTCTACGTCTTCGTCTCGAGTGCGGTTTACGGCATCTCGTTCGTGGTCGCTACCATCGGCATGGTGCTCATTGTCATCGGCGCAGTCCTAGCCATCTGGGCCACCGTCGGCCGCGCCCAGCCGATCGCAAACGCCGCGCAAAAGCCGCTCCCGCGTGCGCACGCCAGCTGATGCCCTATAGACACGTGCGGCCGTTGCGCGTTCTGCATCAAATCACAGGATCAAGGGGGAAAGGGCAATGAAGGGCACGCGAGCGCTCGGCCTCATCGCCGCATCGGCGACCGCTGCGCTGCCGCTCCTGGCCGCCGCACCACTCGGCGCAACCGCTGCTTCCGCACCACCCGCCTCGACGAGCACCACCCTCGGAGTTCTCGGTACTGCGCCGCAAAGTCCCTCGGCCGCCCCCCTGAGGCACCGTCTCATCGGAGCGATCAAGCCAAGGGGATCCCGGCTGCTCCTGGCGAGCGGAAAGCTGGCAAACGCCCGCAAGGCCCCCGACGTCACGGCAAAGTGGTTGCCCAAGGGGTGCAAGCTGATCGAAATCGGGCCCGCGAACGCGGGATACACAGCAGCCCAGATGTGTCCACTGCCCAAGGGCTTCCACCTTCGTCGCGGTTACATGCTGGTGCGTGGTTCCGTGAAGCCTGCCGTCCACACCAGCAGCGGCGCTTCAGGGTAGACGCCACGGCCCTTGCCGATATGGCGTCGGTCAGGCCCGGCCGCCTCATCCACCTGCTTTCCGTCGGATCGCGAGTGAGCGCACCCTCCGTCTGGAGGGTGCGCTCAGCCACTGTCCGATCGGCTAGTCTGTCGCCGTCGGCATCCGGACAGCCGCTGCCAGTGGCCCCGCGATGCTGGGTCCGCTATGCGCGATTCGGTCCGCCTGGTGCATGGCACCCGTTTCCATCGGCAGACCTTTCGAGTCCCCTTGAAACAGCCTACTGCGTCCACGTGTGCATTGTTTCACAACCTCCAGTGGCGTGAGATGTTCATAGGATGGTGGGGTCTTTCAGGGCGTCGCGGCACCTCAAATTTGACATCGGAGGTGGCTGCAGAGTTCGTCAGTGTGCCCGGCGGCACGGTGCGCTCCCCCGCCCGCCGCCAAGTGCCCGCCCCGCCCACTGCGCAGGAGACATGACCCGGGGCAGTGCGACCTTCCCGGGACCTGTGCAACGCTACGCCATCCTGACAGTCGCAAGGAGGGTACGAGAATGTCACATCGCAGGAACCTTGCCGCTTTGGTCGGCCTCGCAGGTGCTGCGACCATGCTGGTTGCGACCGCCTCTCCCGCGTTCGCCGCCTCGAGCGGCGGCTTGATGGTCTACGCCGACACCGTGACCAATGTCGGTTGCCTTCAGACCAACGTGTTCCATCGCGGCGTGGATGTCGTGGTCTGGCGCATCAACGTGCTCGAAAACGGCCAGCAGGACAAGAACGCGACCGTGACCGTCCAGGTGAAGGGCGGCCAGACCTACAAGGCCCCATACAACAAGCAGGACGGCTTCTACACCGCTGCGTGGCACGAGGGTCTGAACACGCCGACCGGGACGATCCAGTGGACGGTCTCGGCGACCGACGGCAGCCTCAGCGGAAGCTTCCAGCCGCAGTTCATGGTGGCTCCGTCCGAGCTGATGATTGTTCCAGCCACGTACCAGGTGAACGTCAACGTAGGTAATGGTGCCAAGTCTGCCACGGTAGTAGGAAAGAACCTCAAGTCGCTGCCGATCAAGGCGTCCGTGGGACTTGCGCTCAGCTCCGAAGGCAAGACGACATTCTCACCCATGACTGCCGGCAAGGTCACCGCGGCTATCGGTCTCGAGGGCAACATCAACGCCAAGGGTCAGCAGATCGTCGCACGCACCGTCGTGCTGCGCTACAACGCCGCCAACAAGTCCTGGATCGGCAGCATGTCCATGCAGGGGCTCAAGCCCGGGCTCTACGTCATGCAAGCCAACGCCCAAGACACAGTGGCGCCGCCGAACGCCGGAACCGGCACGTCGCTCGCCTTCCAGTTGCAGTAAGCCATGTCTAGGACATTGCGCGGCGGCCTCCTTCCTGTTGTAGCGGCAACCCTGCTCGGGGCCGTCACACTCGCCGGCTTTAGCCTGCCGGCACTTGCAGACGGTCCATCTACGACAGCCTCGACGCCGCAGGGCCAGCTCACCGTCCTGACACCGTACGTATATCCCGGTGACCAGATTCGCTGGACGGCGACCGGCCTGCCGGCGAACACCACGCTCGACCTCGAGTGGCAGACGGTCTCAGGTCACTGGGTGATCGACGGGCCAGACCTTGGTTCGACTACAGAGAAGCCCGTTGTCTACTCCTACGGCAGTGAGCAGATAGGGACCGTCCAGACCTCGTCGACAGGCACAGCTGCCGGATCGTTCGCAGTACCCGCCGGCTTCGGCGGCATGCACAACTTCGAGCTCACCGATGCGGACGGTACGACCGAGGCGGTCGGGTCCGTGATTGAGTCGATCGGGGCCACGATCTCCCAGATGTCCGTACCGCAGGGCGATCTCTTCCACCTCACCGTCAAGGGTCTGGCGTACGGAGCCGAAGGGGCCGAGTACGGCGTGCTCTACGACAACCACTACATGGGGTTCATCTCCGGCGTCACGACCGACGGCACGGCCACATTCACCGTCCGGGCCGAGGGCGTCGGCACGCACCAGATCTCTCTGCGCGCTGGAGCGGTAGAAGGTCCCTACCTGAACGAGCAGGAAGGACCCTATGCCTATCTGCCGCGGTACTACTGGACGGTGCAGGTCACCAAGGGAACACCTGCCACGGTCGTGGATCCGGAACCGGCCACCACAGTCCCGGCCGGCACAAACCTGACCGTCACGCCCACATCCGGCGTCGTCGGCAGCCCCTTCACCCTGCAA
>JAJYNV010000024.1 GCA_021786135.1 Bacillota bacterium | reverse complement strand
TGGGTCACAGTCACACTCCAATGGTAGTCACCACTACAAAACAACTTCGTTAACCTTGATCCTAACGCAAAATGGCGTATATTGGAAAGCGGGAGGAGTGATGATGATGCAATCCAATAGTGACGGCGGTGGCATCGAACCTCGCCGCAAGGGATATGGCGGCATGACATTTGCATTGGGGGTTGCGTTACTTCTTGTACACGCGATTCCCGCAATTGACTTACTGTTGGTTTTTCGTTCTTTCGAACCAACGGTGCGCACAATAACGGGAAGTGTAATCGTAGGTTACGTGGCAATGGGACTTATGATCTATGGGCTCATAGAGGGTCTAGTGAAGCGCACCACACCGCACGCGATGACGATAGCGTTGGCGGTTATCTTCCTGCTGTCGATACCCGTCGCACTTTCGCAGCGGGTGCCAGGTTATGTCTCGCATACGTACGTATGTACTTCTAACGGGCACATTACCTTTCTTTCGACGAACGTCTCTCCGCCCAAGAGTTGCCGCCCATACCGGAGCGGTGAAGGGGTGCCGGTGCCCTGAAACCGTCGCGCCGCACGATGCTGACGATAGCCGAGTGATAGCGACACCGCCCAGGCGATGCCGCTTTTGCCTGTCCGTTTCCCACAGGAGCGTGAAACAGAGGTTTGTTGAAACCCAGGGTGTAGACGCTCGGCAGGTGGGAGATGAAGCGCCACCTGAGATCCGCAATGGGAGTCCCCCATGTAAACGAGCCTCGCGATGTGTCCTCCGCATCCAACTGCCGTGAAAGCATCTCGAAGTTCCACGTCATGTCCGACGAGTTGCCCGAGAGCACCTGGCCGAGCACCGGCATGCCCGGTCCCACGCTCACTAAGCTTAGCTGCAGTTGTTTGGAATGCGCTCGGTTATTCTCCTTGCCATGGCCGAAGGTGATCTCGATCACGCCGTTCTCGGGCTCCTTGTATTCACCCCAGACCGAAATCGTCGCGGTATCCGCCCTGAGCGCGTGCGGAATGTCTGATTCAGCCTCTGCCGCACCCTGGGATGGATGGTTTACGTCTCAAGCCACTCCGGGCGAACGCGAATGCCGCCTTCCTGGTAAGCGGCCACCTGAGGCACATAGTAGAAAATCTTGGACGGATCCTTCCCAAACCACACTCGAACCAGTTCTTCAGACCAGATGGCCGACGTCTCCTCAAGGGTGCTCGCAGACAGCGGGCGGACTACTCTACGATCGGTGAGGACATAGGTCAGGGCTGAGGTGGCGGGGTTCAAAACATCGAGCGGTATCGCGAAGCGCGGCCTGTCGCGCAGCCTCGCCGTCGGCATGGAGCGGAAATCGATCGGAGTAAGGAAGACCCCAGAGTTCGTGTAGGGGACGTGCAGGACAGGCCTCGCAAACTCTTCGTAGATCTGCTGGTAGAAGCCTGGACGCCATGCCTCGAGCTCCTTCCAGCGAGCGCTGCCCTGTCGGCTGCTAAGTGGGAGCAGCCCTTGGTCGAGGATGGATTCTTGATCGGCATCGTCCCCCAGAAGGTAATGGTACAGGCGTTCGGTGGAACAGACCGTGACCATCTCTCCCTTGAAGAGAGCTTGCATCCCTGCTCTTATGTCTTCGGCGTTGGATACCTGCAAGTTCCCACGGACCATAGCGAGGTGACTCCCGCGCTTCGGTGCGGGAGCAGAAGGGCGGCGTGAGACGCTTCGCGCGTCCGCGCTGCGGTCGGGCGGGCTCGCGCCGTACCATCCAGAGCGGAGGGTGGTGCGATGCCACCTCCCGCACCCGTCTGTAAAGAGGCTCGCCGGCGCAGCCGCTCGCGGTTCTGGACAGGCGTGGGCGGTTGGCGGCGTCGGGAGCCTCATCACCTTCTGGGAGGCGAGTGCCGTGCCGGACAGCAAGCCGTGCGGGGTCGAGGTGCCGTTCCGACAGGCGATCATGGCACAGGCCCTCGAGAAGATCACGGGCAGGGTTCTGTGGGTCTGCCATGCGTGCCGGCAACGTCCGGATATGATCCCTGCCGATCGGTGCGAGATCTGCGACGAGTGGAAGCCGCCGAGGGAGGCTGCCGGTCCATGACCAACCGCGCCCGGGGAGCGGGTCGAGATCCTGTGGTTCTGCGCCGACTGTTCGGAGCGAAGGTAGTGCGCAGGGCTCACCTGAACGCGCCAGGAGCACCTGCTAACGAGCGAGTGTCAAATCTTCAAGCGCCGTCAGCGTGCGAGTCAACCGCTCATATCCGTCCTTCGTCACGAGCACGGTGTCCGAGTGGCGTACGCCCCCGATCTCCGGCAGATAGATACCGGGTTCCACACTGATGACCATATTCTCGGCGAGTACATGCTCGCTCCCGGCGGCGATCCAGGGTCCCTCATGGGCAGAGAGCCCGAAGCCGTGCCCGGTCCGGTGCAGTCGGACCTCCGGTGCGGCGTAGCCCCGGGAGTCCAAAAAGTCATACACCGCGGCGTCGATGTCGGCGCAGGGCACACCCGGACGCACCATGTGAAAGGCCACGTCGCGGCCCTGCAGCATCGTCGTGAAGAGCTCCTTCTCCCGCAAGGACGGCGCCGAGGTGAAGAAAGTGCGTTCGCACTCGGCCGAGTACCCCTGAGCGCGGGTCAGGTTCAGTGCCACGTGCGGGCCGCCCTTGAGTAGGTCGTCGGGCCGCGGGATGGCGTGCGGCTGGGCGCTGCGCGGTGCTGCCCACGGGGCGGTGAGCATGGAAGTGGTCAAGGGATCCCATTCCGTACCTAGGTCTTGCACCAGCTTCCCGGCCACGGGTGCCATCTGTGCGACCACCTCCGCTACGGACGCGCCGTATCGGGACACATCGAGCAAACGCTGGATCGCCATGTCAGCGTACCGCGCAGCTCGACGGATCATGGCCACTTCGGCGTCAGACTTGACGAGTCGCAGTTCGGTGATCAGGTCGTGAACCGACAGGTTCGGACAGATGGCGGACAGCCTGCGGTAGATATCCACCGGCAGTGACGGCTCCAGTGCGACGGCGTCCGACGGCGCGAGCACAGTAGCGAGCAAGTCTTCCCATCCCTCGCCCGTTGCCGCGGGGAACTCGAAGTACGAACGAACATCCGTGATGTTCGGCACCTTGTGCATGTGCTCGCGTTCGAGCTCGGGCACGAGCAGCAGATCGCCGCGCGCGGGGCGCACCAGGATGAAGAACGGCCGCTCCAGGTTTTCGTAGACTGCGCCAGTCAGATAGAAGATGCTTTCTTTGTCCCAGACCAGGAAGGTGTCCAGTTCGAGCGCCGCCACCGCGTCACGGACCGACTGCAGTCGCTGGCGATACTCTTGGGCACTGATCGTCGGTCCGCCTTCCGCATCCACTTGCGACATCTCCTCTCACGCCGCCCAAGGCCGGACCGAATCAGGGCGGCCCACTCACACTGGTCGTGACAGAGCCCTTCGGCATGGATGAGACGTTCTCAAGGGCTGTCCGATCTCCTGCATCGGCTGCCGTGCGTAGAGAGTGGCAGTTTGGCATGAGTTTGAGAAAGCCGATTGCTACCCTCGGGCAACGTTTTTGACATAACGGTGTAAACCGGTCTGAGAGTGAAGAGGGGTACATCTTTGGCCGACGGATTCCGATGGCTGGGCCGGCGGCGGCAGCCGGGTAGTGAATATCGTTCTTGTACTTGCCAAGACGATGGACATGGGTTGACCCGCAACGTGGACAAGCGACACCGTTGGCGAAGCGCTTCTTTCTCATATCAACAACCACGTGTGGGCTGGCTGCCGGTTGCAGGAGACGTACCAACTGGTTGTAAAGGAACTCAGTCGCTGGCCACACACTTTTTGAACTGAGCAGATAACAAAGACCGTACGCGGCTTGCCGCGACGGCTCTGACGGGGGCGTGGCCATGAATCATGGCCACGCCTTGCAGCGCTGCCCTGTCCGAGCGGTCACTTCTCCTGCGCCGGTTTCCCGCCTCAGAGGGCAATCGCCTCGCCTGCGTCCGCAGGCGTCGTATCGAGACTGATAAAGCGCAGCACGCCATCTTCGATCCGCGCGTGGACGATCGTCGCGTTGGGGAGATGGAGTCCCCCATGGCCCCCCAGCGAACGGCCCTGGCTTGCGATGAGAAGCGCGACCAGCGGGTGCATATGGCTGAAACCCACGATGGTCCCCGAGGGATGCTGGCTGCCGAGCTGCCCGAAGAGCCCGAGGACGCGATCCGCCACGTCGGAAAGGCGTTCGCCGCCTGGCGGCGGGAATGCCTCGGGGTCTACGCACCAGGACCGGAACTGGTCGAAGGAGCTGAGCTCCTCGAAGCGCATGCCCTCCCACGGGCCGAAGTCGACTTCCCTGAGCGCCCAGCTCACCTCGGCCGTAAGCCCTGTGGCCTCTTCGAGGGGGCGGGCCGTCTCGCGTGCGCGGGCGAGCGGGCTCGAGACGATCAGGGACGGCCGCACCCCCGCCTGGAGCAGGCACCGCGTTGCGGCCGCCGCCTGCAGCCGCCCGCGCTGCGTCAGGCCAGGACCCGGTGGAACCGCGCAGAAGCGGCCTTCGACGTTGCTCTGGCTCTGACCGTGGCGCACCAGAATAAGGTCCGTGTGCATCTTCTGCCCCCCTTGCGATTTTTGGATCCCAGGGCAAGCCTAGCCCGCCCGCGTTGCCATCCTGTGAAGAATGCCTGTCGGCGCGAAGAATCAGGAGAGCCTCGTCGCTGCCTGGCACAGGTAGGCCCAAAAGGCCGTCGGCACATCTAAGG
>JAJYNV010000141.1 GCA_021786135.1 Bacillota bacterium | reverse complement strand
GCTCTGACCAACTGAGCTACGCCGCCGAACCACAAAACTTGGTTGCGGGGGCAGGATTTGAACCTGCGACCTCCGGGTTATGAGCCCGACGAGCTACCAGACTGCTCTACCCCGCGATTTCTTCAGCAGAAATGATTATATGACCGCAGGCACAGCGCGTCAAGGCACAACGCTTGCCAAACCTTCACATCGGGGCTAGTACGAGCGGAGCGCCTGAAGCATGCGCCGTCGCACCGCCGCGGCATCGACGTCGACCGCCACATCGCAGTTGCAGCGTTCGGCTGGTGCATGGTCATCAACCACCGTCATGCCGTAGGTGAGCTGGCTTCCGGTTTCGACATCCACCAACGCCGCGCGCGTCTCGAGCAGTTCCGGCGATATGGCGCCGAGAACCGCGACGACATCGTGCAGTTTGGGCTCGCCCCACTCGCCCTCCTCGTACACACGGCGGTAGTAGTCAAGCATCACGCGCGTCGCACGCCCGACCGTCGTGTGGATGGCCTCGGCCTCAGCGAAGTCTTCATCGCCCATGCCCACCATGTGGGTCACGTTCAGCCCCACCATGATTGGCCGGATGCCGGAGCCGAGCACCGCGCGCCACGCCTCAGCGTCCACATAGACGTTGAACTCGGCGGCTGGCGTAACGTTGCCCCGCAACGTGCTCCCGCCCATCACCACAAGCCTTCGCACCTTGCGCGCGAGGCTGGGATCAAGGTCAAGGGCGAGCGCGACGTTGGTCAGGGGGCCGGTCGCTATCCACGTGACCGGGTCAGCCGCAGCCGCGAGCACACGCGCGATGGCGACCGCGGCATGCTCCCGCTGCATGGGAGCACGGCTCTCTGCGATCTGCGCACCGCCTAGGCCATCCACCCCATGCACCGTAGGATCAAAGACGTAGTCGCGCACGAGCGGCCGCTCGGCTCCACGGAACACCGGAATATCCTCACGCCCCGCTAAGGCGGCAAGGTCGCGCAGGTTACGGAAGCCGGTCTCAACCGGCACGTTGCCGACCACAGCGCTCATGGCCACGACATCGACAGGTTCCCGCAGCAGAGTGAGGATGGCGAGAGCGTCGTCGATGCCGGGATCTCCGTCGAACACTATCTGCACGCCTCACAAGACCCCCTTGTCCCGATCGGAAAAGGTGTTCGCCGGCGTTCCCCCGGTATCCTCGCGCAGGCTCTCCCTGGCCGCTTTGAGCGCACGCCGCAAGCCGGGATCCCGCTTTGAAGCCGCCTGGATCTCGCCAGCGCCAGCCAGGACAGCGCCAGGAGGCAATGCGGCGAGGAGGGACTGAATCTCGTGCGCCCCCAGGGCAGTCACCGAACCTAAACCTAGCATCTCGAACCGTTGGCGCAAGGTTTCCTCGTCGGTGCATTGGATCGCGTAGACCCAGCGCACCCTGCTGGCTCCCAGGCGCTGCGCCGCAGGACCGAGACGCAGGAGATACACCTGCGGTGCCGGTATCTGTGCCACCTCGACGCCCCCTCGCTTCGAGCCTACGGGGTGGACAAAGTGGGCGGCCAGGGCGAACTGCGGTATCTCAGCCAAAAACTGCCAGGACGGACTGGACGGACAGTTCCGGCAGGGTCCGAGACCGTCGCGTCGAAGGCCGACCTAGGTGAAAGGCGGGGACCGTCCATGGACCTTCGCGCGCGCTATCGCGGCGCCATGTTCGGACTTGCGGTCGGAGACGCGCTGGGCGCGAGCATCGAGTTCAGCCGCTATCCGCACTATGCGCCCGTGTTCGATCTGCGCGGCGGCGGCCCCCACCATCTGGAACCAGGGCAATTCACGGACGACACCTCGATGGCCCTGTGCCTAGCAGACTCCCTGTTGGAAACGGAAGGGTTCGACGGTGAGGACCAGTTGCGGCGCTACGTCGCCTGGTGGCGGTCCGGACTCCACAGCAGCACAGGCTCGTGTTTCGACATCGGCAGTACGACGCGAGACGCGCTCGAGCGCTTCCTGCGCGAAGGTGGTTCCGCTTGCGGCAGCACTGACCCTCTGGCTGCCGGGAACGGTTCCATCATGCGTCTCGCACCGATCCCGCTCTTCTTCCGCCAGGATTCTACATCTGCGATCGCCTACGCCGCCCGGAGTTCCGAGACGACGCATCGCGCCCGGGCAGCCGTCGACGGCTGCCGTTATCTATCGGCCCTTCTGCTGGGCGCCTTGCAAGGAACGCCGAAGGGCAGCCTGCTCCAGGACCACTACACGCCTGTTCCCCATCTCTGGCAAAGCGAGCCGCTGGCACCGGCCATGGCGCAAGTGGCGCGCGGGGACTACAAGCTGCAGCGTCCACCCGAAATCGATGGTGGAGGCTACGTCGTCTCATCACTCGCATCCGCCCTCTGGGCCTTCCACCACGGTGACACCTTTCTGGGTGGCCTCTACCTCGCCGTGAACCTCGGCAACGACTCCGACACCACTGGCGCCGTGTATGGCCAGTTGGCCGGAGCCTATTACGGCGAGGATGCGATCCCCCTCGCATGGCGAGAGGCCGTGGAACGCTGGGGCGAGATCGCGGGCGTCGCGGATCGGCTCCTCACCGCATCGCTGCAGCACTGAAAGGACGGTGTCTCGGTTGCCGCAGATCGAGGAGATCAGGATCATCGCACCGGACGGTCGCGCCACTGTCGTCTCCAGCGTCGACGAGGCGCTTGCCCACCCCGGCGGCCACCACGTCGAGCTCTCGTACCGCTACGGTCCGGACCTTCTGCCACACGCGGACGACGGCCCCGGCATCTGGCGCTACCTGCGCCTCCTGCCGCTCGTGCCCGGTGCTATCCGCTACCCACTCGCGGTCGGTGGAACGCCGCTTGTGCCGGCGAAGCGACTCGGGGAACTCTTCGGTCTGGCCAATCTTCATCTCAAGGACGAGACGCGCGGTCCAAGCTCATCCAACAAGGATCGCGCGACGGCGCTGGTGCTCGAAGACGGGCTCAGACGCGGACAGAGTGTCGTCACTTGCGCCTCGACCGGCAACGTGGCGTCCTCCCTGGCCATCGGCGCAGCCGCAACCGGCATGAAGGCCGTGATCTTCGTCCCCGAAGGCACCAGTCCCCTCAAGCTCCAGTTGATGCTCGCAACCGGCGCCGATGTCCTCGAGGTGGCGGAAGGCTACTCCGCCGCGTTCGATCTCTCCCGGCGGGCGGCGAGGGAGTTCGGCTGGCTGGACCGAAACACCGGCGTCAACCCCCTGACCACGGAGGCCAAGAAGACGGTCGCGTTCGAGATCTGGGAGCAGCTTGGGCAAAGCATGCCGGACGTCGTCGTCGCTCCGGTTGGAGATGGACCGACCATCGCCGCGCTCGCCAAGGGTTTTCGGGAGCTCTGCCTCTGCGGGGCAGCAGGCACCACCCCCCGCCTGATCGGGGTGCAGTCCGCCGGCCTGGACCCGCTGGTGAGGCAATTCGAGGGCCAGCCACCGCTCCTGCCGGGAGCAGGACATACGGTCGCCGAAGGCATCGCCGTGCCTGACCCCGTCAGTGCGGCTGTCGTGCTGCGCGAGGTCCGGGCAAGCGGAGGCGCACTGCTTTCGGTATCGGACGCGGCCATTCTCGAAGCGGCCAGCCTCCTGCTCACGCGCGCGGGGCTACCTGCCGAACCCGCCGGAGCCGCTGCCCTCGCCGGAGTCGCCGGGGCCCGTCGGCGCGGCCTCATCGACCCGCGAGAACGGGTGGTCGCGCTCGTCACAGGCAGCGGCCTCAAGACACCGCAGTTCCTGCCCGCAGAGCGCAGGCCGCTGACCATACATGCCGATCTGACCGCGCTGCGCGCGGCGCTGGATCTGCGTTCCTGAACGCGTCACGGACCTCAGGCATCACTCACGGGAGGCCGAAGCGTGGCTCTGCTTTTGGGCATCCTGCTCTTCGCATACTGGCTCTTCGCACCGACTCTGCTCAGCGCCCTCCTGCCCCCCGCGGGCAGGCTCGGACGCGACGGCACTGCGGTGCTGCTCGCACTCGCGTCATGGGGCCTTCTCGCCATCTGGCTGCCCTTGCGACTCTGGCCGCCCAGCCCCTTGCCACCGGCGTTCGGCCTTGCCGCCCTTCTCGCACTTGCCGTCGTCTACAGCGCGGTCTTTCTCTCCGGTCTTACGCGCAACCCGGTCGACCGCCCGCGGGAAGGGGTAGCGGTGACGATCGCATTCCTCTCTCCCCTGTCGGAGGAGATCCTGTTCCGGGGCTTCCTCCTCAGCCTTGCCCTGCCTCTGCTCGGGGGACCAGGTGCGGTCGTCTACAGCGCCCTGCTCTTCCTAGCGGCCCACGAGATCGGCCGTATCGGTGGCGCGCGGCGAAGCCTGCGCGACATGTCCGCCGACCTGGTCTTCGGACTTCTTGCCGGCCTGCTCGTACTGATGACAGGCACTCTCCTGGTTCCCCTGCTGCTGCATATCGTCGTGAACAGCCTCTACGCCTACGGAAACCGCTCCCCATCTCGCTAGGCGTCTGGGGACCCCGTAGCTGACGTGAAGGCTGTGGACGCACGTACAGTGCGCCCCGGGCCTGCAGATGACCGGACTTTCGCCTGCCTAGGCGGGCGCGACGCCTTGCCAGAGCACCGTGACCAAGACCCTCGCCGTTCGCCGCCTGTCAGGGAAGCGCGGCCTTCCATCCAGCGTAAGGGTCTGTCCCACACGCAAGGCAGCGACAAACGCGTGGGCAAGGAGCAGCGGATCCTCCACCATTATCTCTCCGCTGGCGGCAGCC
>JAJYNV010000231.1:1360-4722 GCA_021786135.1 Bacillota bacterium | reverse complement strand
TGCAGTCGACCGAGTCGGCGCGGCGCTCGATTTGGCGGCAATACAAGGAGCAGGCGCAGCCATCATCGTCGGAGGTGGATTCCGCGAGGCTGGCGCCGAGGGCACCAAGGCAGAGGCCGAGATCGTCGAGATCGCCCGGCGCCACAACCTAGCCGTGTGCGGCCCCAACTGTTACGGCGTAGCCAACATCGCCGGCCACATGGCCGCCTACAGCGGCGATATCGCCAGCCCCATGCCGGAGGGCAACATCGCCCTGGTCTCGCAAAGCGGAGCCATGACCCACAGCATCACCGAACCCGCTGTCGCCCGCGGCATCGGGTTTTCGTGGCTGGTGAGCAGCGGGAACGAGTCGGTCACCGGGGCGCCGCAATACATCCGGTGGATCGCAGAGGACCCGAAAACCGAGGTAATTGGCTGCTTCCTCGAGGGTATCAGCGATCCCTCCGAGTTACAGGCTGCCATCCGCCATGCTCGGAAGAACGGCAAGAGGGTGGCGGTGTTGCGGGCCGGGAAGTCGAACGCAGGTGGTAGCGCCGCGAAGTCGCACACCGGAGCGGTGGGTACGGACTGGCGTATGGCGGACGCCCTGCTGCGGGGCCTCGGCGTGGCTGTCGCCGATGACATCGACGAGTTCATCGAGATCTGTGTGCTGGCGTCGCGCGGACGTGTCCCGTCCGGCCAGAAGATGTTTCTCACGATCTCCGGTGGGCTGTGCGGACTTATCGCAGACCTGAGCAGCAGCCTGGACTTCTCCCTGGCCTGGCCAGAGGACGAGGTCCGCGCGAGAACCGAGGGCAAGCTTCCGGGCTTCGCAACCCTGGCTAACCCCCTGGATCTGACCGGGGCGGCGGCAGAGGACCCGGGCATCACGGCGGCGATCATCGAGGAGCTCGGCCGTGTCGAAGAGCTCGGAAGCGTGGTGGTGGTATTGAACAGCCCAAAGGTGGCTGGGACCTGGGACGGTTACCGGCGCCTGGCTGCCATGGCAGTCGAAGCCTCGGGACGGTTCCCATCCAAGTCGTGGACGGTGGTGACGGCCAGCTCCGGTCCCTATGACCCCGACATCATCGAGCGCGCCGAGGGCACGGGTGTCGCCTGTCTCATGGGGCTTCGAGAGAGCATCGTGGCGTTGCGGGAGGTGGGACGGATCGCCCTGGTGCCGCCTGACGACCTCTCCGTCCGGCGACTCGCCGGTAACTCGCCAGTCGATGCATTGATGCCCGGTTCGGCCCGGAAAGCGAGCCGGCCAGGGGTGCTCCGTGAATGGGACACCAAGGAGCTTCTGCGGAGGGCTTCCTTGCCGGTGGTGGAGGGTCGATGGGTTTCCTCGGTGGAAGGTGCGTTGGATGCTGCCAAGGAGCTCGGATTCCCAGTCGTGGTCAAGGCGGATGCCGATGGAGTGATTCACAAGGCGGCGGCGGGGGCCATCGCGCTGGACGTGAGGGATCCCGAAGCGCTTGTGTGCGCCTGGGAAGCGATCATCTCGCGCCTGGCGGCGACACCGGCAGCGGGATCGGTCCGCGGCATGGTGGTGGAGCGGATGGTCACCGATGACGGCGTCGATCTCCTTGTGTCGACCCGGTGGTGGAACGGCTGCGGGCCCTTCGTCACCGTGGGCCTGGGCGGCGTGATGGTGGAGGCGCTCGACGAGGTAGTCATCTCGCTCGGCACTTTGTCAGAAGAGGTCGTCCAGGAGCTGGCGTCGTCGGGAAGCCTCGGGAGGATGCTGCGAGGCCGCGACGTCCCGGCCCTCGCCTCGCTCGTCTCCGAGCTCTCCAACCGGTCGGTGGATTGGGCCGAAGACCTGGAGGTTGTCGAGCTGAACCCGGTCAGGGTGTTGAAGGAATCCGGCGGGGCGGTCGTGCTGGACGCTCTAGCGATGCTCGGTGAGCCCGTGCCGTCGTCGAAGAGAGGGCCGCTTTGAGCGTGGGGAGTTGCTCAATTACGTGCGAGCAGATTGGAGTCCATGTGGCTTACGAGGACGTGGTGATCGAACGTGACGGAGGCGTCGGGATCATGATGCTGAACCGGCCGGACAAGCTCAACGCCCTCCGGAGACAGACGTTCAAGGAGATCGAACAGGCGTGTGGCGAATTTGAGTCCGATCCCGAGGTCCGGGCGGTGGTGTTAACCGGGAGCGGGAACAAGGCTTTCTGTACCGGCATCGACCTTGAGGCCGATGGGCTACCTGACACCTCCATCTCCTGGGATCAGCACACCGGCGAGAACGCCACGGTGCTCCAGAGGCTGTGGATGCTGAGCAAGCCCCTCGTGACCGCAGTCAACGGCTATGCACTGGCTGCGGGGTGCAACCTCGCTCTGGTCGGTGACGTGACCGTGGCATCGACATCGGCATCGTTCGGCGAGCCCGAGGTCAGGCATGGAGCCCTATCACCGTTGCTGCTGCTGCCGTGGCTCGTGCACTTCAAAGTGGCCAACGAGATGTACCTGACTGGTGACCGGATAACGGCCCAGCGCGCCTACCAGGTGGGATTGGTAAACCGCGTGGTGCCCGGTCCCGAGCTGCGCGAGGAAGCCGTCGGGTTGGCGAAGAGGATCGCCCTGGCGCCCACCTACGCAGTGATGCTGGCCAAGAGCACCGTTCGGATGACGCTGGACATTCAGGGCTTCCGAGCGGCCCAGACCGCTCATCGGTACGTGGATACCTATCTATTGGCGTCGCACGGGGTGGCCGAGAAGGAAGCGCTAATGGCTCGGCTGGAGCAGGAAGGAATAGCCGCATTCCTGGAGGCTCGTGATGGTCCGTACCGCGAGGGAGCGATTGAGCGAAGCGGTGGCGATGGCCCCCGATCTCGTGAGCCGCTGGACCTGAGCGGATATCCCATTAGTCCTTAAACCCGTAATGCTTGCAAGCCCTAAAGGAGATACCAGTGTCCAGGCCTGATGTTGTTTCAGTTGGGGAGCTGCCGCCCTTCGGTGTCATTCCCAAGCGAATGATCGCCTACGTGGTTCGGCAGGACCGGTTTGGAGATCCCCGCGACGCGTTCCAGATCGAAGAGGTTCCGGTACCCGAGCTCTCTCCCCACGACGTGCTCATCGCAGTTATGGCAGCCGGCGTCAATTACAACAATGTTTGGGCGGCCAGGGGTATCCCCATCGATGTCATCGCCATGCGCAAGAAGGCTGGATCGCCGTTTGACTTCCACATCGGCGGGAGCGACGCGTCCGGCATCGTCTATGCCGTCGGTGGAGGGGTGCATGGCGTGAGCATCGGTGACCGTGTTGTGGTTCACCCCGGCTGGTGGGACGAGGACGATCCCTGGATCGTGGCGGGAAAGGACCCGATGCTCGCCCCCTCTGCCAAAATCTGGGGATACGACACCCCCTCGAACTTCGGAGCG
>JAJYNV010000231.1:0-1350 GCA_021786135.1 Bacillota bacterium | reverse complement strand
GGCCAATTCTGCATCGCCCAGGAGCACCAGGTGCTGGCCAAGGCTCCCCAGCTCACCTGGGAGGAAGCTGCGGCCCCGTCCCTCGTTGGGACGACCGCCTATCGCATGCTGCATGGGTGGCCGCCACACACCGTTCAACGGGGGGACGTAGTGCTTGTCTGGGGCGGGTCAGGCGGCGTTGGTTCTCAGGCGATTCAGCTCGCAGCGCGCGGGGGGGCCCTGCCCATCGGCGTGGTATCCGATGAGCGGCGAGGTGAGTACTGCCTCAAGGTCGGTGCAATCGGATTCATCAACCGGAGTGATTTTCACCACTGGGGAACTCCCCCGCACTGGGACGACGTCACCGGTCAGCGCGAATGGAGTGCGTCGGCGCGAGCGTTCGGTTCACAGATCTGGAAGATCATCGGCGAACGACGCAATCCGAATCTCGTGATCGAGCATCCCGGCGAGGCTACGTTGCCAACGAGCATCTTTGTCTGTGAGCGCGGAGGGATGGTCGTGACGTGCGCAGCGACGACCGGTTACTCCGGCACCGTCGACCTGCGCTATCACTGGGCTCTCCAAAAGCGCTTTCAGGGTTCCCACGGATCCAATGACGATCAGGCAATCGCATACAACCAGTTGATCCGAGATGGAGCGGTCGACCCTTGTCTGGGCGAGGTGGTTCCCTTTGACCAGCTACCGACAGTCCACCATGCGATGGGTGAAGGGGAAGATGTGTTTGGGAACCGCGTCGTTCTGGTTGGCGCCAGGAGAGCCGGCCTCGGGGCGACATGAAGCTTGTTCGCTTCGCAGTTCCCGACCGAGCAACTGCCGGATGCGGCGATGAGCACCTCGACCTCGGCCCGAGGGGTGCACCTCGTCGGGGAGGAACTTCGCTTTGCCTCGGAGAGGACCGCGTCGCCGAGGGCTCAGGGCCTCGGCAAAGTTCCCGCCTGATGTCCTGACCTGAGCCGACGCGACGGTACTGACGGCGCCCCTACGCCCTCTGCTACAAGATGGTAGATGTCGTCGAGTGCGCTCTCGGTCCGCCCGATCCTGTCCCACGAGCGCGCCCGCTTCGACGAGACCCTCGCCGCACAGCACTGGCTCGGCACCGGACTCGTCGGCGAGGTGATGCGCTACGTCGCCGAGGAAGACGGCAACTGGGTCGCGCTCGTCGGCTGTCGCTTGCCAGTCCCAAGGGACCACCCCCGTTGCCAGCAACATGGGACCACCTCGGGTCCACATCAGCCGGCTGGGGAGATGATCCCGGCGGCTGACCCGGCGTGTCAAGGCTGAGGGTGGGAGGCTCCGGGCTGGCCGGTGTCGAAAAGGTCGGCGATCTGGCCGGCCAGGCGCTCGGCGGCG
>JAJYNV010000232.1 GCA_021786135.1 Bacillota bacterium | reverse complement strand
CTCCGCGGCGATGATCTTGGCCCGCTTCTCGCGTTCCGCCTCGGCCTGGCGGGCCATGGCGCGCTTCATGGCATCCGGGAGCTGGATGTCCTTCAGCTCGACGAGCGTGACGGCGACGCCCCAGTCGCGCGTCAGGGGATCCAGGATCTCGGCGATCTGGGCGTTGATCCTCTCGGTCTCGGCGAGGATGTCGTCCAGCATGTGCTGGCCCACCACCTTGCGCAGGGTGGTCTGCGCGATCTGGTTGATGGCTGCGTCGACATCCTCGATCGCGACCACCGACTTGACCGCGTCGGTCACGCGGTAGTAGGCCACGGCCGAGATGTCGACGCTGACGTTGTCCTTCGTGATGATGCCCTGCGACTGGATCGGCATGGTGCGAATCCTCAGCGACACGCGCCGCAGCACGTCGACGAACGGGATGATGAGGGTGAAGCCGGGCTCGCGCACTGCAACGACCCTCCCCAGGCGGAACAGCACGCCCTTCTGGTACTGCTGCACGATGCGGGCCGAGAGAACGAGCAACACGAGCACCAGGACCACGAGGACGTAGACGGACTGCATGCGGATGCGCCTCCTCGCGCAAGGGCCCTCGTCGCGGCGGGCTCCTGCACCTCTGGTGTACCACCTCTGCCCGCCGCCGGGGAGACCAGACGCAGGGGCCTTAGGTGCTGATCACGAACCAAGCGGAACCAGGAGTCATCCCAGGGGGAAGGAAGGATTGCTTGGCCACGTTCGTGCTGTGCCACGACGCATGGGAAGGCGGCTGGGCATTTAACGAGGTTGCCCAGGCGCTTATCTCGGCCGGCCACAAGGTCTACCGGCCGACGCTGACCGGACTCGGCGAGCGCCGGCATCTTGGCCATCGCGGCGTCGATCTCGCGCTCCATCGCCAGGATGTTCTGCAGACCCTGGTCTACGAAGACCTCCAGGACGTGGTGCTGGTCGGACACGGCTATGGCGCCATTGTTGCGACGGGCGTCGCCGATGACGCGCCGGAGCGCATCCGCCTGCTGGTCCTGCTCGACCCGTACCTGCCGCAGAGTGGGCAGTCGCTCCTGGACCTCTTCCGTGACACCCCCATCGCCGAGCAGCTGGTGGGCGAAGCCCGGGCCTATGGCGAGGGCTGGCGCCTAAGCCCGCCGCTGCCGCCCGAGGACATGCGCCTCGGAGAGCAGCCGCTCGCGACACTGATGCAGCCGCTCCTCCTGCGCCACCCGCCGCGCGTGCCGCGCAGGGTGGTGGAGTGCACGGCACGCGCGCCGCTGCCGTTCTACCGTCCCATCGCGGATGCGATCCGAACCCTCGCCGCGGAGGGCGTCCCCGTCGACCAGATCGCGTGCGGGCACAGGGCGCCTGCGGAGGCGCCGAAGGAGCTCGCACGCCTGCTTCTTGCGCTGGTGGACCCTGTGGCGGAGCAACCGCCGCTCGACTCCGCGAAGAAGGAGGACTGAGATGAAGGCGATCGTTGTACGACGCTTCGGTGGTCCCGAGGTTCTGCAGATCGAGGAGACCCGAGTGCCGACTCCGGGCCCCGGCCAGCTGCTCGTGCGCATCCACGCAGCTGGCGTCAACCCTGTCGAGACCTACATCCGATCCGGCAACTACGATCCCTTGCCGAGTCTGCCGTACACGCCTGGCGGCGACGGCGCGGGCGTCGTGGCTGAAGTCGGCGCGGGGCTCGAGGACTTTCAGCCAGGTCAGCGCGTTTACGTCGCCGGCTGCCCAAGCTACGCGGAGTACGCGCTCTGCCCCGGCGGCGGCGTGCACCCACTGCCCGACGGCATCAGCTTCGGCCAGGGTGCCGCGCTTGGCGTGCCCTACGCGACCGCCCTCCGAGCCATCGACCTGGCGGGATTGCAGGCGGGAGACCTCGCGCTCGTGCACGGCGGCAGCGGTGGCGTCGGCACGGCGGCGGTGCAGATCTGCCGCGGGCTCGGCATCGATGTGGTGGCCACCTCGTCGAGCGAGGCCGGACGGCGGATGTTGCGGGAGATGGGAGCCGCCGCGGTGGAGCACGGCGCCTACGACGAGGCGCGTGCGGCCTTCGGCGGCCGAAACTTCGACGCGATCCTCGAGATGGCCGCGGACCGCAACCTCGGCCGCGACCTGCTTCAATTGGCCCCTGGCGGGACCATCGTGGTGATCGGATCGCGCGGACCCGTCGAGGTGAATCCCCGGGACCTGATGCGCACGGGTGGCGCGGTACGGGGCCTGCTGCTCTTCCAGACACCGCCCCAGGCGCTGCGCCGCATCCACCTGCGGCTTGGGGCGGGCCTCGCAGCCGGATGGCTGCGGCCCGTCGTCGCGCAGAGTTTCCCGCTGGCCGACGCGGCCCGGGCGCATGCGGCGGTCATGGCTACGGGAGCGATGGGGAAGATCGTGCTCGAGATCTAGGTGTGGAATTCGCGCCAGGCAATGCGCGCATTGCGGCGGTGGGAGCCGCGGATGGCGTCTGGCACCCCCGCGCGCCAGGCGTTGCGCGTGGCGCGCTCGAGTTCTGCCGCGCTGCCGGCGGTAGTCGCCGCACCGATCAGGCGCTCGAGGTAGCCTGACGACTCCTCGAGGCGCCGCCTGATGGCATCTCTGCCGACCGCGGGCTGGCCGTGCTGGGAGACGAGCAGGGACGGGACCAGGTCCTCCGCCAGGCGGGCGAGCTTCGCCAGGGTTTCGCGGTAGGCGATGGCGCTCACGTAGATGAAGGGGAACTCGCAGTCCGAGAGATAGTCGCCGACGATCAGGGCTCCGCTGCCCGGGTGGTAGCAGGCGAGTCCGTCGCGCGTGTGACCAGCCAGAAGGTAGAAGCGACAACCGGCGAGCTCCTCGCCGTCGCGCTGAATGGGCCGGTCCGGGCGGACCGGCCGGGTGAGGGGACGGTCGCGGACGATGTAGTATCCCTCGTCGAACGAGCGCAGGGCCTGGCGGGCCCTGCGCTCGTTGCGCCGATCCCAGCGGGACGATGCGACGACTGTCCAGTCGGGGAACGAGGGCACGCCGACGATGTGATCGAAGTCGCTGTGGCTCAGGACGAGCAGACGCTCGCCAGCGACCGCGGCGGCGTTGGCCGCGCATTCTCGGGCCGCCTGCACCTCGTGCGGGAAGAATCCCGGGTCCATTACGAGGACGGCGCCTTGCGACGCCATGACTGCGCATTGGGTCTGCCAGAGAAGGGACGACTGGAGCCACAGGCCGCCAGGATACGACACGAACATGGACCAACCTCCCGCACGCGAGCCGGACCTCCCGGGGCGAAATCGTTCGACACGCTCCCGTTCGACACGCGGTGCCAAATTGACCGATCTATCCTGAATCCAAGCCGCAATTCCTTGCGGCGCGACGGCAATCCTTGTTGGTTTCTGCCGGCACCCCGCATACGAGAGAGGGGATCGTGATGAGCACCGCTTCCCCGGGCCGCAGAAGGGGCAGCAAGGCGGGAAGACGCACGACGACCCTGGAGCAGGGGTGGCTCTGGGGCAACCCAGGGCCGGCAGCGAGCGAGTCCCTGGACGAGGTGCGTGAGAGACGGGGCGCGGTACTTCTGAGGCACGCCTTCCAGCAGGCCCAGGACGCCGTGGTGGTTTTCGGGTCCGATGGCGTGGTCGCGGAGTCGAATGCGCACGCCGTCGCCCTGCTCGGGCTGCGCAAGGGGATGGGGGTTGCCGGGAAGATCCAGGGTACGCCGGAGAGCTGTCTCTCCACATTGCGCGAGGGCATCGATGTCACCCTGCACGGAAGTGGCATGGAGGACACGGCTCTGCCTCTGTGCGCTGCTGCGGGACAGGCCCGGCAGGGGCGCCTCGACATGAAGCCGATCCGAGACGCCGAGGGCCGCATCGCGGGGGTCTTGTGCCGCGTCCGCGCGCAGCCCGCCGACGAGCGGCAGGAGGGTCCGCCTGCCTGGGTGCAGCGGGAGAGCCGCCGTCTCGTGCACGAATACAACAACGCCCTGAGTGTCCTCCTCGGCAGCCTCAGCATGGCCGTCGAGGAGGCTGACGGTCAGACTGCGGAACTCCTTCTGACGGCACAGGCGGGCGCGCTTGAGGCCAAACGTATTACGGAGGGTCTGCCGGGCCGCCTGCGAACCGCGGATCTCACGGGCCGATCTGAGCCGCTGGCGCTCTCGGCAAAGTGGCCAATCGCCGGTTGGACGGTGTCGGCGGCAGTGCGCCAGGCCCTGAGGGAGATCGAGCCGAGGCTTCTGCGGCGGCTCGTGGTGCGCACGGGCCATGCCGTGTTCGGCCTCATCGGCGAGCACAGCCCTGTCTGGCTGCAGGCCGATGTTGCGCCAGGAGAGACGCCCGCGGAGATCGAGATAGCCATCGGCTGGTCCGGAGGTCGGGGCGAGCAGGACGACGACGTCCAGCTGGCCCAGGGCCGGCTGCATCGCCTCCTGGCATCCCTCGGCGGTCGGGTGAACATCAAGGCGACGAGCGGCGGACAGGCGCTCAGGTTCAGACTGCCGCTGCAGCCACCCGCGCCCGAGGCAGGCATCAGGCCACGCATCCTGCTCATGGATGACGAACAGCCGGTGCGCGCCGTGGCGCGTCGCATCCTGGAGCATGCCCACTATGACGTCAGCGAGTCGGCGGACGGCTACGCCGCTCTCACGCTGTTCCGCCAGGCGCGCAGCGCAGATCGCCCGTTCCAGCTCGCGATCCTGGACCTGACGGTGCCGGGCGGCATGGGTGGAGAGGAGGCGGGGCGGCATCTGCGCGAGCTCGATCCCGACCT
>JAJYNV010000216.1 GCA_021786135.1 Bacillota bacterium | reverse complement strand
AGCAGAGTTGCGGTCCCGATGATAGAAGCCAGTCGCCGCGCCAAGGCATCACCTCCTGCCGAGGAACACCTTAGGCGATGAGACTTCGCGCACGACTGGCGCAAATCCTGTAACTGACTGGCCTGCTGGAAGTTGGGGGAGATCGACGTCCACAACCCAGGTGCGTTTCGCCAGACGCGCTGCCAGATGGCTAGCCAGTCGTAGTCAGACGCCTTGACATGCACCGGAAATGGCAGGACCAGACCCTGGCGGGGCGCTTCGGCCATCAGCTCGGGCATGACCCTCGCGGGATGCATCGCCTGGGCGCGCCACTCGCGCACCTGGCTCGCCTGGTGCAGAATGCGGTAGAACGTCCGAATCGAGCCGAGATAGACCCCTTCGTCGAGCAGAATTGCATGGACGGCGTAGGGACTCTGGTCTCGGAAGCGCTCCGAGTGATCTCACGGAGGATTTCCTCCGTGAGACCGGGCAGGGCTCAACAAGAAAGAAGCCCCAGGAGTCGATCTTGCGACGGCAAGAGCGATCCAAGCTATCCGCCAATTTGGTACATCTCAATTTTCGATGCGCCTTCTGACCGGGGGAGTGTTGCGCGAAGCGCGGAGTACTGGTCGCCGCGAGCTGCCCAGACGAGCCGCAACGATGACCGTAACGCGTCGTCGTTCGCTCCGGCGCGCAGCAGCGAGCGCAGGTCGTGGTTCCTCGTGCCGAAGAGGCACGTGAAAACTCGGCCGTCCGCCGACAGGCGTGCCCGGGTGCAGCTTTCACAAAAGGGCTGGGTGATGGAAGCGATGATGCCGATCTCACCTTGGCCGTCTACGTAGCGATACCGCTTGGCCACCTCACCGAAGCGTGCCTGATCAACTGGTTCCAGCGGCCAATGCTCGGCGATACGTGCCAGCATCTCCTGGGCAGGTACCACCTGTTCCTCTCGCCAGCCATTCAAGTTGCCGGCGTCCATGTACTCGATGAAGCGCACTACATGGCCACTGCCGCGAAAATGCCTAGCCATCGGCAGGACATCCTGGTCGTTGAGGTCCCGACGTACCACCATGTTGATCTTGACAGGGAGCCCGGCTGCCGCGGCGGTGTCAATGGCTTGGAGAACTCTGGAGACAGGAAATCCTACGTCGTTGATCCCCTGAAACACGTCGTCGCGCAGGGAATCCAGGCTGATTGTGACGCGGCGGAGTCCCGCCTCGCGCAACAGGCGCGCTTTCTCGGGAGTAAGTAATGAACCGTTCGTTGTGAGGGCGAGATCATCAATCCCAGGTATGGCGGATAGGAGCGCGACCAATTCCTCCAGCGCTGGTCGCAGGAGGGGCTCACCGCCTGTGAGGCGCACTTTGCGTACACCCAGTTCGGCAGAGATCCGCGTGACATGCGCAATTTCAGAGAACTGCAGCAGTCCTTCCCGATCAAGAAAGCGATATGGCTCCCCGAATAAGGATCGCGGCATGCAATAGGTGCATCTAAAGTTGCATCGGTCTGTTACAGAGATGCGCAGATCGTGAAGCGGGCGCGCAAGCGTGTCGGTCAGTTCACTGGTCTTTGTCGGTGTCGCCGAACCTGACGAGACAGATGACAGCGAAGGTTCAACGGACATGCCTTTCACTCCAGATGCAAACGCATTTCGCTGGTTTCCCGCAGGTCCCCAAGCACCAGTCCACTGCTCAAGCAATAGAGAGGTCCGTCCATGCTGTGGCTGCGGCTCCGGGCTCCGGGGGACAGACGCACGTGGTCTGCATGGCCCAAACACGTGACACATGGACCCTGCCGCGTGGCGCTGTGGCCAATGCCGCCCGGGCTCGCCGTTAGGCGCTTCGGGCCTTCCAACGTATTGGCCGCCGTCTAATATTAACACATAGTTACGGACCTAAGTATACGAAAGGTGGGAGACCGACATGTTCGACAACCTGATCACCCCGACGCACCTCATCTTCCTGCTGGGACTGGCGCTGCTGATCTTTGGCCCGAAGCGCATACCGGAGATCGGGTCTGCACTAGGCCGCGGTATTCGCGACTTCCGGCAGGCGATGACCAACCTCGATACGTCGACGGACAAGGAGCAGAGCAAGGGCTCTGAGGGCAACTAGCCTCCGGGGCCCAGGGGAGTGAAGGCGTGGCCGCAAGGATGAGCAGCAGTCCAAACCGCAATTTGAGGATCGTCGGGCGCGAGCGTCAGGTCATGTCTGTGGCTGCGCATATCGAGGAGCTTCGCCGGCGCGTCTTTTTCGGGGCGGCTGCGACGATCGCAGTAGGCATTGCGCTCGTCTTTTACTGGAGGCTGCTGATGCAGATCGTCCTGCTGCCGGTCTACGCGCCGACCTCGTTCCTCGCGCTGGGTTCCAGGTTCCCCTACCTGCGTTGGGACTGGGCCTTGCCGCCTATCGGCATCGGAGCCCACCGACTGCTTGCCCTGTCGCCCGTCGAGCCCTTCTTCACCGTGATCAATGTCATCGCAGCGAGCAGCCTGATCCTGACGTCGCCGCTCTGGTTCTATCAGGCGTGGGCGTTCCTAGCTCCAGTCTTCGAGCGCAGACGGCGCAAGGTTGTGCGCCAGCTGGCGTTCATGGCCATCGTGCTCTTCATCGTCGGTGCAGCCTTCGCCTATCTGATCGTCCTACCGGCGGCGTTGCGCTTCTTGACCACGTTCGGCGCCGGCGTCTTCGACGTGCAGTTCCGCGCGTCGTACTACCTTGGCTTCGTAACAAGCTTCCTGTTGGCCGTCGGCAGTGTGTTCGACGTCCCGCCGGTCCTGCTTACCCTGCTCGCTCTCGGCGTCGTCAGCGCACGACGCCTGCGCCGGTGGCGGCGCTTCGCCGTGTTCGCCGCCGGACTGATCGCTGCGTTTGTCGTTCCGTCGCAGGATCCGCTGTCGATCGGACTCGTGATGTTGCCGATCTACCTCCTGTACGAAATCACGATCTGGATGGCCCCGCACTTCGAGAGACGCTTGAGGTGGAGTGACGCTGATGGCCGATGAAACGAACCACAAGAAGAGCGAGGAAGTCTCGCGCGAGAATTTCGTGCAGGACATGGCCAAGGCCGCCGTGGCCGTTGGCGTTCTGGGTCTTGCGCTCTCCGACTTTCCAGAGAAGCTGAAGGCTGCGGCGCCAGCGGGCACCCCCAGCCTCAACCCGCAGGACAACCTATCCTGGGAGGGCTGGAGCCAGGTCCAACTGCAGAAGAACGACGGCTGGCAGGACTGGGACCGTATCAACGACCCGCAGAACCTGCGCCGTTTCCATGACAACTTCGGACAGATCGCCAAGCTGAAGCCCAAGCACCACTACGTGATGGTCATGGACCTGCGCAAGTGCACCGGCTGCCAGACCTGCACCGTGGCCTGCAAGGCCGAGAACAACATTCCCGTCGGGGTCTACCGCACCTGGGTCGACACCTACCAGACCGGAGCGATGCGCCCGGATCCGCGGGGCAGCGTCGTGACCGACCACGGCAACTTCGAGCCCGAGGTGCACCTAGTCTCGATCCCCAAAATGTGCAACCACTGCGACAATCCGCCGTGCGTCGAGGTCTGCCCGGTCAAGGCGACCTACAAGCGCGAGGACGGACCTGTGCTGGTGGATCCCGAGCTCTGCATCGGCTGCGGTACCTGCGTCAACGCCTGCCCCTACGGCGCCCGCTACCTGAACCCGGTCGCGCACGTGGCCGACAAGTGTAACCTCTGCGTCGAGCGCATCGACGTCGGGCTGCTGCCTGCCTGCGTCACGTCCTGCGTCGGCAGGGCGCGCGTCTTCGGAGACCTCAACGATCCGAACAGCGAGGTCAGCCAGCTGCTCGGAGCGGCGCCGAGCAGTGTCCTGAGCCCGGAGTTCGGCACGGATCCGCAGGTCTTCTACATCGGCATGAGCGGCGAGATCCTCACCGCGGACGACCCCGCGCTGCAGCACATGGTGTTTACCTACACCGAGAACTCCAACAGCACCGTGGGGGTGAAGTAGCATGAACGTGCCGGTCATGGGGCTCGAGCACGTCTACTGGGGTCTGCCGATCGTCATCTACCCGTACATTTCCGGTCTGGTGGCGGGGTCTTTCATCGTCGGTTCGCTTTCGAAGGTGTTCGGCCAGAAGATCTTCGAGCCGATCGCCAAGCTGTCGCTGCTCGTGACCCTCGCCTTCCTGCTCGTGGCGCCGCTTGCGCCACTCTCGGACGCGCGCCAGCCGTCGAGGTTCTTGGAGCTCTACACTCGGGCGCACCTGCCATACTCGCCGCTAGGGCTCTTCACGATGATCTGGACGACCTACGTCCTGCTCGTGCTGGTCGAGATGTACTTCGCCTTCCGCCAGGACAACATCCGCCTCGGCCAGGTGGTCCAAGGCTGGCGGGGCGCTCTCTACCGCGCCTTCGCGCTCGGGAGCCGCGATCTGTCCGAGCGGGCGGAGCGCCGTGATCACACGATTCTCGTCGTACTTGCGAGCCTTGGCATCCTGCTTGCCTTCGCCTTCCACGGCTACATCGGCTTCGTCTTCGGGGCGATCAAGGCAAGGCCCCTCTGGAGCAACCCATTGATGCCGGTCATGTTTATCGTCTCGGCGATCGTCTCCGGCATCGCGCTCATGATCCTCGTCTACAACTTCGTCTGGCGTTACCTGTCGCCGGAGCGGCGGACCGACCCGCGCATCGTGGAGGGTCTGATGTCCCTTCTGATGTGGACCATCTTCATCGATATCTTCCTCGACGCGGTGGACCTCTTGAACTCCGGCGTCTCCGC
>JAJYNV010000149.1 GCA_021786135.1 Bacillota bacterium | reverse complement strand
AGGAGGTGCGGCGAGAAGGCTAAAGCCTCGTGGCAGAACTGCCACGGAGGCGAGCCTGCCACATCAGATGGTCACAAGCCGGGATCATCAGTGCCAGTCCTGCTGAGGCCGCTTGTACCCTGGCCAGACGCAAGACGGGCAGGAACTACGCGGGGCTGCGTCGCGGAGATCGAAGATCTTGCCAGAAGCCCACGTTCACCACTCTCGAGAGAGAGAGAAGGACATTTTCACAGTTGGTAAATGCTAGTAGCATGGAGAATGGCATCAGAGCGTAGAAGCAGCGCAGCATGGAGAACGATCTGCAGCGCTTTCTGGGCGCAATGGAGGGTGCGGAGGCGTACTATGTCGACTTGGGCGTCGTGGTGCGCGAGTTCGTGCAGCGGATGCAGTTCGTCGAGACGTCGAACGGCAAGATCACGAACGACCAGCGCCGCGTCATGTGGGAGCACGCGCAGGTCCTGGGACTCGACGTAAACGGCCTTGCCAAGGAGGCCAACGCGATTCTCGGGACGTCCTACGGCTCGCCGGCGGAAATGACCACCGACGAGGCCAATCGGGTGATCCTCGAGCTCGAACGCCGGCAGGCGAACGCGCAGTGGGAGGCTGCGAGCTGAGCGAATCTGGGGAGGGACCACGTGAGCCCCTCCTCTGCTGCGGGCATGACGCCGATGGTGTTGGGGGCAGCGGTTTCCTGCGTCATTGGCAACGGATGTTGGCGAAGAGAGTCTTCTTTCCAGAGCGGGGTGGAGTATGCTGGAAACATGGCGATGAAGAGATTAGTGCTTCTGGTTACCGCGTTTGGGCTTCTGGTAGCGGGGTGTGGTTCTACGTCGGTTAGGCCAGCACTGACGTACCCCACTCGGTTCGATAACATTCCAGTATACCGCGTATCCTGGAACAGCACACTTCCGTATGTGTCCAAGTCCATGTATATTGCATGGAGCACCAATAAGCCGACGGCCTACATTGTTTCGCCACGTTCGGCTATCGCAAGGGCAATCGACACGTGGCCGAACCTGCAGAAAAACGCGACATCTATCTACATTCAAGCCACAGGACTGACGGGTGGCCGGACGGGGAATCCATCATCGGCATACGTTGTGGAATTCGTTGGTCCTGATCTGGGATTGAACGGCGCACCCACATTTACGAAGCCCAAACTGCAGTTTGTGATAGCCATCGTGAATGGTTCGAGTGGTAAGGCAGAAATGGCAGTCGGCGGTGGCTACCCCGTTGCACCAACGACGTCGTCGCCCTCGGCGCCGATCAACCCGATGCAGCTGCAACACGGCGGATTGTCTGCCGCCGTGAAATACCTGGCCAGGGCTGCGGCAACCGCCTCTTACGGCGACATTACCAAGGCCGTCAAGCAGACGAAAGTCGCCAATGGTTTTGTGGTTTCCATCTCTCAGCCGTGGCCGATTACCGCAGTGTTTGTCGACCAAAAGACGGGGGCGTGGGTGGGCCTGCCGTTGGGGTTCGCGGTGAACACCTTTGAGCGGCAGACGTCGAATGGGAGTCTTCTATTCTTGACGCAGGGGCCGATGGGCGACGGCACGTACTCACCGTTTCCGGCTCAGGAGCTGTGCTCCCCCCAACCGGACGGCGCGTTCAAGTGTCAACAGGGACCGGCCTACTTTCCGATCACCGCTCAGAACGTGCGTTTCGGCAGCAAGCCAAACGAAGCCCTGACTACCGTCATAGCGACCTCCCAGGGACTGAAGTTCGTCTTCGGGCATCTCCAGTATGCCGACTACCTGTCGATACCGCCCACGACAGTCGAATACAACGCCACCGACAAAACGCTTGCCATCGATTTTTCGGATACGACGCTGGATGGCGTGTCCGGCCTGCCGGCGCTGCAGAGCCAGTACATAGAAAGCGTCAGCGTAGCAAGCTCAGGTCAAGATGCCGTCGTAACCGTGCATCTTACTCCGGCTGCGGCCTACTATACGGGAAGCATCAACGTCCCGGCGGGACCCACCGCATTTTTAGAGATAGACTTTGCGACCACCCCGCCCGCACCACCGTGGGGTCCCTAAAGCTCCGCCTCAAGTCCGCTCAATTTTTGTCGGTCGTTTTATAAGCCTGCAGCTTTTTTGAAACACCACTTCCGTTCCACTCTTCAATGTGCTGCTCGAAGAGGTTGGAAACTCCTTCGCAGTTCGCCGCATCCCCATTCTGAGCCTGGGCAGCCAACCAGGGGAGCGAAAGACGGGCTCAATGCACGGCCTCGTCGAAGATGGGCAAGTCGTGACCGTGGATCCCGTTCCGCCTGTGCTGAGATCCAGGAAGTGACCGTCGCGACGTGACGGAGACGACCTCCACGAAGCCACGACGCACTGTGGCGGTGTCATCGCGGTGAGGGCGACGGACAACGAGCGCACCTTTGAAGGGGGGATACTCACCGGTGTCATCTCTCCGATGGATGGCAAGGCGCTTGGTGCGCGCCTTGTGGATCCTCCCATTCGAACAAGTGCGTGATGACTTCAGTGATCGGCGGGTCATACTGCTGATCTTGGCAGTAGTTCTGGTGTTCCCGGCATTGTCGGGCTGGGTTGCAGCATGGCAAGATCGATTGCCGGTAGACGTCGTGGCATCTTTCTTACCTGTTGGGGCGGTGTTCATGGTGGGTGTGGTAATGGCACCTAGCATTACGATCGCGACACTGTCTCTAGCTAATTTTGCCGGACGATGGCCATGGCTCGAGTGGGCGCGGAGACTAGCACTGTCTGCGGTGTACGGCTTCCTGTTTCTATGGATTTTCATCATCGGCGAGATCGGGGTTGTCGTGCCCTTCATGCAGCCGCATGGGCTACAGCACGACCTTGTTGCGAGGCTCATCTGGGTGCTCATTGGCATGCCATCGGGGCTCGCCGTATGGGCGGTCGGCGGGCTCGCCTGGGCAGGCGTCGCTACGGGCCACGGCTATCGGGACGCCGTTCGACGAGTGATAGCGGCACCGCTGGAGTGGGTGCTTGCTGCAGCCGAAGTGTCGGGCCTTGTGGTGCTCATAGGTAGAGGGCTAGAAGCTATCCCTATTCCGCATGTAATACTTGGGCATTCGCTAACAAACTACCTGTCCTACCTTCCAACTATCATTTTCCTGGTGATCTATGGTGCATTGTGGGCCGCCCTTGCGGGCGCATGAGGCGGTGTCGTGACTACTTGTCGCTGTCGGTCACCCCGACGTACAGACAATTGGGGGGACGCCGACAATCGCCTGGCGCGCGATCTTGTCCAGGGGATGCTGCCCGTCGCCGGCCCGTTCGCCTACGTAGAGGTGCGTCCGCACGGACGGCCGTCGGGGCTGGGCAGCACGCTTTCGGAGATCACCGACCCACGCTTTCGCAGCCTGCGCGTCACCGACCGCCAGAGCGTGCTGGGCGCTCTCGACCAGCTCTTCGGCACCGAAGGTGCCGGCTGACGGTGGAACGGTCATATCCCGGAGAAGGCTTGGCGCATAGGTGGAAGTCTCGTCTGCGTCACTACCGCCCGCAATCGCGAGGGGGGAGTGATGGGGAAGGTCGCTGCGTGCAACAGCGAGGACGTGTTTCCGCTGGGCGAGTGGTTAGGAGAGCGCTGTGAAACCGAGGTATCCGAGGCTACCAGGTCGGGTTGGCACGGTAGGATATGGTGCCGGAAGCTTGCGTGGGGCGGATGGCCTTGCGGTACGCTTGGTGCAGTAGCTTGGGCCCTTGTCCTGGTACCTGCATTCCAGCCCATCCTCCACGCCCGGGAAGACTGGTCGGTGGGGATTGAAAGCTGATGGCGCTCCATGGCGGCATGCAAGCGCAATCTTGCGCTTCGCAGCCATTGGAGGCGGCTTCCACGAAACCGGGCTACTCCATTCGAGCAAGCCCCGCCGACGTGAGTTGGCCGCCATGCGTGCTGTGGCTATACTTGGGGCAAAGGAGATGGAGCTGCGTGAACCGACCGGTAGAGCCGTCTCCACGAGACTTTGACGACCGCGGCAAGGTTGTCGGCCACCGGAGCGGCAACCGGAGTTTTGGCTTTGAACGGATGGAGGGCTTTGCCGAGTTGCTGAACGGCCTGCGAGGCGTCGACGTCGTGCGCCCACGGGGAGTCTTCCGGTTTCGCTCCTACGAGGAGGCGGATGCGTGGTGGCAGGAGAGGATGACAGTGAGGCCCCGGCGAGCCGAACGCCAACCCTCCGAGACCTGATTCGCCTATGTGACGCTTTGAACCGGGCCGGATGCCGGTACCTTTTGATCGGCGGTTTCGCCGTCAACTACTATGGGCTCGATCGGGCCACTCATGACATCGACTTCCTGGTGGATTCGTCCCGGGAGAATGTACGGCGCCTTAAGGAGGCCCTGAGCGTTCTCGAGGACAACGCGGCGGCTGATCTCGGCCTCGGGGACATCGAGGATTACGTGGTCGTCCGAGTACAGGACGAGGTCACGGTGGATCTGCTGGGGGCGGTCGGTGACGTGCGCTTCGAAGACGCCGGGACGATTCAAGTCTCCCTTGGTGACGTCACTGTTCCTGTGGCGGACCTCACTACCCTCATTGCCACGAAGCAGGGCATGAGGGACAAGGACAAATCGGACCTTCGTTTCCTTCTGCACGTAAAGAGTCAACTGCAGAGACCCGAATCTGCAGTGGAGCATTTGAAGCCGCCGCCTTCGGCGGGCAGGCGTAATGACGTCCCGGATCTGTAGCCATTCCGAAGAGGAAGCGGGACAATCCGCCAAACCGACGCGAGATGACGCGC
>JAJYNV010000085.1 GCA_021786135.1 Bacillota bacterium | reverse complement strand
AATGCACTCTGGCGATACTCGTTGCAGGTCGGGATACCGACCGGAAAGGGGCATCGCGATGCAACGCAGGCATCTCCTGATCGGCGCGCTGATCGGCCTGCCGATTCTGCTCGCTGGTGGTGCCGCGGCGTTCGCGGCGTCTGGCGCCGCTACGTCCGGCTCGCCGGCGCAAACGTTCCTTGCGGACGTCGCCAGCCATCTCGGCATCTCCACAGGCACGCTCGAGAGCGCAATGCAGCAGGCAAGGCTGGATCAGGTCCAGCAACTGCTCAGCGCCGGCAAGATCACGTCGGCGCAGGCGTCCCAGATGGAGACCGCGATCAAGTCGGGCAAGGTCGGACCGGGATTCGGTCGCAGGGAGCACATGGGCGGCGGCATGTTCGCGGGGCGCGGCGCCATGCCGGCGGCCGCAACCTACCTCGGCCTGACGCCTCAGCAACTGAGGAGCGACCTTCAGGGCGGCAAGTCGCTCTCGGACATCGCATCGTCCCAGAGCGGCAAGACGGTGGCCGGACTCGAGGCGGCCATCACTACGACGATGCAGCAGGAGATCCAGCAGGCGCTCTCGGCCGGTAAGATCACCCAGCAGCAGGCGACGCAGCAGCAAGGGAAGATCGCGAGCTTCGTCCAGCAGTTCGTGACGCGCACCGGCATGGGTGCGGGGCACGGCGGCGGCTGGGGTCCACCTGCGGGCGAGCCTCAACCGGGCAGCAGCCAGGGCACCGCACCGAGTTCGAACTAGCGGCACGCTGAAGCTGCCCCGCAGGGCCCATGCCTTGCGGGGCGGCTTCTTTGCCCGCTGTCGGCCGGTTAGGTTGCCAGGGCGTCAATAGGGATTGGCTGCCCGATCGCGGGCCCAGGCCTCGCGCGTGATCGCGTAGACCTGATGGAGGCCCCCGATCGGCTTGACCAGACTTGACGTGAGGAGCATGCCGTTCCGCTCGGCCACCCTGATGGAAGGCAGGTTTTCGGGCCTGATCGTGGAGACGAGGCGCGGCACGTCGAGATGGCTGAAACCCCAGTCGCGGCAGGCGCGCGCCGCCTCCGTGGCGTAGCCCTGTCCCCAGTTGGCTCGGGCGAAAAGATAGGCCACTTCTGTCTCACGACGGCCGTCCACATCCTGCAGGATGAGGCCGCATTGTCCGAGGAACCTTTGATCCAGCTTGCGCTCCACGATCCAGAAACCGATGCCGTGTGCGGCATAGCTCGCCCGTGCCCGTTCGATCCAGGCCACCGCCTCGCCGCGGCCCATGGTGCCCGGATAGTAGCGCATGGCCACGGGGTCCGAGAAGATCTCGAGCAGCTTGTCCTGATCGTCCAGGGTCATCTCGCGCAGATGGAGCCGCTTTGTTGCCAGGATCCGCACGCTACGCCTCCCTACCTCCATGGACGCCGGCCTGCCCGCAGGCTGCCCTCAGGTCGCAAGACGGTGCCCGGCACTGCCTTCCGGGCAGAGCCAGCGCGCCAGGGCGTCGGCTTCCTGCCGGACGTCGTCGAGCACCTGCGCAGAGAGCTTGCGCAAGGGCAGAAGCACCACCGTGCACTGCCGCACGCTCTCCTCGACGGCCCAGGTTCCGGCCACCTCGCCCTCGGCAAGGAACGTGGCGAGGACCCGCCCGTCACGCATGATGACCTTGTGCTGGAGGTCCTTCGGCAAGATTCGCGTGCGATCCTTGTAGGCGAGGAGAAGGTTGTCCCAGCGCGGCAGCAGTCGCACGGGCGGCCGGGTCGAGTCCGCGGGCGGCGGGAGTCCGGGAATGTCGAGATACGTGACGCTGCCCCACGCCAGCTCCTCAAGGCGGTCGCCTAGGCGCGCGCGCACCGCCTCGGCTTCCTTCAGACCGAGGCCGGACCACTGGGCGAAGTCCTGCAGGGTTGCAGGGCCGAAGGCCCTGAGATAACGGTCGAAGAGGAACTCCTGGGCGCCTTCCGGGCGGATGCCCGATGCAAAATCGACCCAGCGGTACATGGGTGCGCCGCCGGCTGCAAAGGCTGCGGACGGAGGCGTCTGGCCCAGGGGCGCAAGAGACTTGGCGGCGAAGGAGAGGCTCTGCGGCGGCGCCTCCGGGAAGTGGGGCTGCAGGACTCGCTCAAGTTCCCGAAACGCCATTGACGCCGTGGACAGCTTTGGCCGCAGGATGCCGCGCAGGCGGTCCCCGTCGATGGAGGCCGCCACCCGAGGGAAGAAGCTGCGGAGGGCACGCTCGCGCGCGTCGGTCAGGCCGATGAAGTATGAGGTGTGCGCCTCGGCCGGCACGAGATGCAGGGTGCCGCGCATCAAGGTGGCCTTGACGACGTGACCCGCCGTCAAGGCAGTTTCGAGATCGCTGCGCTGGAATGCCCGGAGCCGGCTCCAGAGCGCGATGTACGGCGAGCGCCGGTGCTGGGCGTTGAGACCGGCGAGCCGCCCCAGCGCGTCGAGCACACCCGCGTCTGCACGTTCGAGCAGCATCTGCCGACTGAGCGTGCTCAGGCGCAGACTCTCGAGTGCATGTCCGTCAAGCACCGTCTGCACAGCAGCAGGCCACGGCCGTCGCCGCCGCCTGCCTCAGTTCCGTGCCGGACGTGGTGAAGAGCGCCCGGGGACCGCCAGCCGCCGCAAAGAGATGGGGCTCGTCCGCGAGGCAGGCGTCGAGCACCGTGCGCAGAGGCCCGAGATGTCCAAACGGTGGCACACCGCCGATCGCGTAGCCTGTTTCGGCGTAGACGCGGTCCGCGTCTGCCCGTCGCACCTTCTCGGCGCCGAGCGCGACGCGCAGACGTTCGGGATCGACCTTGCGGTCGCCGCGCTGCAGGACGATCACGGCTTCTCCGTCCGCGAGAAAGACGAGCGACTTCACGATCTGGCGCTGGCTGCAGCCGACCGCCAAGGCTGCTTCCTCGGCGGTCCGCGTCGACTGGTCGAGTTCGCGTACCACGACGCGATAGCCGGCGGCTGTCGCTCGCTGGGCGAAATCTTCAGGCCCCAAGGCTATTCCCCCCCTGGCGGGCGCTTCGCCAGGGGTCCGGATGAGCCCTGCCTAGTCGAGTGGCGACGTCAGACGGTAGCCGGCCCGGGTGAGAGATTGGGCCAGCGTCTTGAGAGTGGAGAGATCGCCCCCGGCAATCGGCACCGCAAGCAGTTCGCCGCCGCTTGCCGCCGCGAGGGCTTGTCCGGGCGGTTCCTGGCGCGCCACAAGCACGCTGACGCCCTTCAGCCGCTGCAGCGTGCCTGCGGAGAGCGGGCCCTGCCAGAGAACGGCCTTGGCGCCAGTACGCTCCACATCCGCAATCTCTGACGTCGCCAGCAGCACCTGGCCCTGTCCTGCCAGGCTGAAGAGCGAGGCCGGCAACGCCAGAATCATGCCGGCAGGCATACTCTGCCGCAGCGCCAGAGCACTCGCCTGATCCTCGGCGAGAACGATGACCCCAAGCTGCGGAGTGCCTGCCCCGCCCCACTGGGCCAGCGTCCGTCCGGGAATCACCTCGCCACCGCCGGAATCCTTGCTGGTGGACGATCCGGTTCCGTTCGCCGGCGTAGCGCCGGGCGCTGGCTGGGGACTCGGCTGAGAGGCGGTCGGAGCCGACGACAGGGCTACGGGCACGCCCGCATACGGCAGTTCCAGCCGCTGACCGGCAACGATGAGGCTCGTGCCGCCATTCGATGCGAGCAGGCTGGCTGAGGACAGTCCGAACATGGCGGCGATCCCGTCGATCGTCTGCCCTGGCTGCACGGTGTAGCTGCGCTCGAAGAGCGATGCCCAGGTCTCGGGGCCCACGATGCCGTCGGAGGCAAGGCCGCGGGCGGTCTGCAGCTGGCGCACGGCCGCCACGGTGGCGGCGCCGAACGTGCCGTCCGTCTCCACCTTGATGCCGTCCGCCGTCAGGAGCGCCTGGAGGTCACGGACGGCCGGACCCTTGGCACCAGACTGCAGGAGAGGGGCCGACGCGCCGACCTTGGCCACGATGTCGGCCAGTACCGCGGCGCCCGCCTGGCCGTCCGCGGGCAGCCCCGCCGACACCTCGAGCCGGTTGACGGCAGCGGCGGTATCCGGACCGTAGACGCCGTCGATGGGCCCGGGGTTGAGATGCAGGCGGCTGAGTTCCGTCTGCAGGGCGCTGACGGCGGGTCCCTGGACACCGGTGGCGAGTGGATGGAAGGACACCGAGAGCAGCAGCAGCCAGATCAGGGCGATCGGCGGCACGGTCATCACCTCGACGCCAGCCTTGCCCTCTGAGGACGGCGCCAGACGCTCCTGCTAGAGCGCGAGGCCGAGGGTGCCGCCGATGGCGCCGACGACCAGGCTGAGCACGATGCGCAGCCCGAGGCCGGTCGGGTGCAGGGGCAGGTCGTAGACCAGGATGCCGATGAGGTAGAGTGCCAGAAAGAGCAGGAGCCCCGCGGCCGCACCATGCCAGAGGCCCGCCCTGCCTGCGCGCCTGGCGGCGCTGAAGCCGCTCGCGAGGACAGAGAGCCAAGCCACCGCCACCGTGGCCAGCGGTACGAAGCCGGACGAGTCTTGGACGATGAAGAGGACGAGCGACGCGATCAGAAGCAGCGCGGCCGCCGTGACCGCGCCTGTCCCTGCGCCGCGCAGCACCGATGGACCGTCGAAGCCGCCTTCGGGAGCCACTGTGCACCACCCCCTGCCCGAGGCTATGCGGGGGTGGTCCCATTCATGGCAGGAACCGTTCGAGCTGTGCCAGCACCTCGTCGGCCGGCCCGATGACGCGTTGGGCGTCTGGCAACGCCTCCAGGAGATAGCGCCCGT
>JAJYNV010000167.1 GCA_021786135.1 Bacillota bacterium | reverse complement strand
TTCCGATCTTTGAGCGCCCGCTGCACGTCACTTACCTCGCTGCCGCGGGAGCCTTCGACGATTGCGCGGCGCGGCGGTATTCCGACGATGTCCACCGGGGTGCCTTCCTCTACCCAGCCGTAGACCTGCTCGACATCGCGGTTCAGCATGCGCACGCAGCCGTGTGAGGCGTAGTGCCCTACCGAACCCGGATTGTTGGTGCCGTGGACGCCGTAGATGCCGTAGGGGATCGAGAGGCGCATCCAGCGCGTGCCGAAGGCACCGCCCCACATGGCCTTCTGCGCAATCTGCCAATTGCCGAGCGGTGTCGGCGTGGACGGCTTGCCCACCGCGACGGGAAAAGTGCGGTAGAGTTTCGACCCAGAGTAGACGCTCAGCGTGCGGTGATCGGTATCGATGACGAGACGCAGAGGCTCCTTGGGACGCGGCTCAGCAGGCGCCTCTTGTGTGATGGCGGGCGGCGGCGGCGATGCGATGCAGGGCAGCACGGTCTTTCCCCCCGACGTATGTCGTCGCATCTAGCGTGCGCGTCGGGGACTTCCCTAAGCCACGGCGCCAGTCGGGAAGACGATGCAGTCCAGGCTTCATCCGGGCGCGACGGACTAGGCGCCAGGACAAGATCCTTTCGCATGGCGTCGATCTGGCACGAGAAAAATCTTGGCTTAGTTGTAGGTTTCGGGCAAGACGCTCACCTCACCGCAATGAGGCTTTCACTGCGACCAGTGCCGGAGTGCCACCACACCTGCAGCCGCACCGCTAACGACAGCCACTACAAACGCAATGGCACCCACTCTCCAAAAAATGTAATGCAGGTTATCAAAGTGGCTTATTCCAATCGACAAGTATATCCAGAAGGAGGCTGTACCTGCGAAAATTCCCACCAATACCGACATCAACAGTCGACGACTGAGAAACACTCCTGCGGCTGAAAACAGTATTCCGCCCGCTGTTGCTATCTCAAGAAAGTTTGTCGGCAGATAGTTCGAGTACAAAGTGGCATACATTGCCCAGGCGGCTATGAGCAGAGCAAAGATCCATATCCGCGCACTCCTCCGTCCCCTCATATGCAGCATTCCTTCAGCCTTCATCCCTTCAGCCCCCACCCCCAGCAGACTCCAGAGCCTTCCATGGTCAACTCATAGCAGCCCTTTTTAGTGTGAACACCCTCGGCTTCCCACACACTGTTTGAACTCAGGAAAATTCTTTGGCGCCGCGCGTCCTCACCGGGCCTCGAGGGCGGCCACGGTCCGCCGTCGTGATGGTATCGACGTGCAACCCGTGCGGAATGCTGGGGAGACGGATCGCCGCGAGTCTACGGTGCCGGCGGGCAGCAGCGATCACGCGGGTCAAGAGAACCGCCAGCGGCGCCTGCCACACGTCCTCGCCGCAGTCGAGCCCGACGTCAACCGTCGCCTCGTCGAGGATGAACCGAAGCAGCTCTAAAGGTGTGGCGGGAATCGTCACGCTCTATGCGGCGTTGACCGCGCGGCATGCCCCTTGGGTGCTGGCGGCCGGACCCTACTGCGAGCCTTCAATCCAGAGCGGGGAGCCTAGGGCCAGGAGGGCCGGGCCGGTACGGTCAGCGAGACGAGCAGCCTGAAGGTAGCCAACCTGCGTCCTTATGGCGGCGGCAGCCTTTTCGCTCAAGTGTGGCGCGGGCGGTCAGGGGAAGGGCAGGGCTGTGTCAGAGCGGCTTTGTCCACCACTCACTGGCCACACTATAGGTCTCGGCCTGCAGCATGGAGCGCTTGGGTCCGTCCTGCTGGGCGCAGACGACAACTGCCTGCGCCGCGGCGAAGACCTCTTTCGCGACGCGCTCCACTTCCGAGAGCAGGGTGACGCCGAGCGTCTGCCATGCGCTCGTGTCGGCCAGCCAGTAGTCGTCGATGACACAGGTCGGGCCGCCAGGCGCATAGACCGGCGGCGACGGCACGATGCGGGCCAGCACGGCTCCTGCGAGACCGCCATCGTCGCGGTCGGCGACGATGGCGATGGTGTCTGGACTCCCTAGCACCTCGCGCAGGAACGGCACATGGCGGTCGACGGCATCGGGCGCCACGCGCCAGAAGGTGGGCTGAAAGGCCTGATACTGGACACGCCGCGATTCCATCAGTTCCGCCACGGCCCGCGCGTCGTCGGGCGTTGCGGGGCGCATCGTGGACATGTGCGTCAGCTCCTTGCGAATACAGCGACAGCGATGCTGCAGTGATTGTCTGAGCACTTCTGCTGGCAAGCCTGCCTTCCTTCTCCACTGCGCCGTCGCTTCCGGGGAGACGCCGGCATCGGAGGCCCCCCGCCTGGGAAGGGCCATGCCGGGACGCGAGGTCAGGCACCTCGCCGATGCTTGCCTCTTGAGTGTCAGGACCGCACGCGGTCAGCCTCTGCTGAAGGTGCAAGAGCATATCTGTTCGCCGCCTGGGTGAGTGCGAATTCGGGCGGCTCCGCGAGCGCCAGTTCGGGCGTGCATTGGCCAAGAAACCACTCGCGCAAAAACCTGGAGGTGTCGAAGTTCCTTGGCTGCGAGAGCTCCTTGGACACGTGTTGCACGAAATCCATCGCGTCCCCTTCAGCCGAAGCTGGAGAGGCAAGCCAAGCCCGCAGGAGTTCGAACACGGCGGCGCGCCCGATTCCGCGCTCCAGAACCGCCAGAGCGAGCGGACCCTTCTGCCGCGACACCGCGTCAAGCTCCTCGGACTCAGTGGCTAGCGCAAGTGGAACGCTCAGGGCATGGGGGTGCTCACGCAGCGCCTGCATCCTGCGTGCGACAGCGGCCTGCCACGCACCGGTTCCGCCCTTGGCACTGCAGAGCAGGTCCTCAAGATAGTGTGCGATCGCTTCGTCGCAGAAGCGATTGGGGTCCCTCCCCGGAGTCCAGAAGTGGGCAACTTCGTGCACCACCTCGGCAAACGCCGCGGCGGGATCATCGGCGACCGTCTGTGCGATGAGACCTGGCAGGTGTTGCGATCCCCAGCCTGCGGGAAGCTCCAGAAAGGCCACATCACGTCTCGCCATGGCCTGGGGACCAAGCCACGCCGCAAGCTCGCCCAACGCAAATTCGGCCGCGGAGGCCACCCCGAATGCCCACCCGGACCTGCCCGGTAGGTGATATACCGTGAGGACGTGCATCTGACTCGTCTCGAAGGCGCCTGCGAAGAGGTGTAGCCCTTGGGTCCATCCGGCGAACGTAAATAGGTCCGTACCATCGGGACCTGACCTTGCGCGCGCCGGCGGTAGGAAGGCACGCCAGCCTTCCGGCAGCTGTATCTTGACCGAAGCCTCGGGGACAGACCACGCCTGCCGGTACGTCTTTGGCGTGGCGCTGCCCAAGACGGGATACCAGAGGACTTCCGGACGCAGCACCGCGAAATTGCTTTGCACCGAATCGTGCACGTACGGCATCACTTCACGGTACCCGACGGGAGAGCCCCCGTAGGTGAGCCGAAGGGTCGTTTCAGCACCGGGATCCAGCGGCGTGCGCAGCCTGACGGAGACCGAGTTCACCTGGAGCGCCGACTGCCCGTACAGCGGGCGTATGGACTGCCGGGTCGCAACCGGGGCCCCCGGATCCCGCGTATCGGTCGCACGCTCGACATGCAGCAGCCGGTAGAGCAGGAGCGGCACTGTCGATACGGGGCGTGCGCCCGCGTTGCTGATGAGAAGATCGCAAGTTGCGTCGAGACTGCCAGGTGCGTCAGGTACAGCGGCAATCGGTGAAGGAGAAATTCTGACATCGAGATCGTACCTTCTTGCAACCAAGGCCATGTGCCATGCCTCCCCGGTTCGACGAAGCGTTGCTTCGCCGCTGCAGGTAGGCATATCCTTCCATACCTAGCCGACGTATAGGCATCTCGACACGCGAGCTCGCGAAGGTCGGATCTCCTGCACGTGGACCGCACCGCACCATGTTCCCTGTGTGCGTCCCGCCCAGCCGGGGCAGGGCATGCTAGCCTTGGGGGGATTCCTGTGCATCTTCTCTTGCCGCTTGCGATCTGGTCGCTCCTCGGTGCGTCCCATGCGGCGCCCTCGGACGTGCTCACCCATGTCGCGACGACACGGCACGTCATCGCCATCACCGTCAACGACGGCCCCGAGGGCAATGTGGTGCCCGCAATGCTCCAGATGCTGCGCAGCCAGGGCGCCAGGGCCACCTTCTTCGTCAATGGCCAGGCGATCGCGCACGATCCGCAGATGCTGCTCGAAATCCAGGACGCACGCTGCGAGGTAGGCAACCATGGCTATCATCACGTCGCCATGCAGGGGTTGCCCGAGCGGCGCGTGGCGCGCGAGGTGTCTGCGACGGCAAGGCTCGTGGCACAGGCGATTGGCAGTGTCCCGCGCTTCTTGCGGCCCCCTTACGGCCTGTTCGACCGGACTGTGCGCCAGGTGGCCCGAAGTCAGGGTGAACGCCTGGTGCTCTGGAACGTCGGGGGGACGGACGAAACAGTCCACGTCTGGCCGAGAACGCTGCACCCGGGCGACATCATCGCCCTAAGGGACGACCCGGAAGGATTGCGGCGCCTCAGGCAGGCCCTGGCCATGGCCCGTCGGCTCAAGTTGCAGCCGGTGACGCTGAGCCAACTGGTCCAGAGCTGACCGGTACCGACCGGCGACAGCAAGAAGGAGCCCGAGCGATCCGCGCGCAAGCGGATCGCCGCGCAGATCGTCGAGCGTCGCCGCCTGCGACGTAAGCGCGAGCGCTGGAACGTCCGGCGGCGTCTTCGCGTCGACCCACAGCTCGCTCGCGGTCGCCGTTCCCGGCTCGGC
>JAJYNV010000233.1 GCA_021786135.1 Bacillota bacterium | reverse complement strand
CTCCATGATCGATGAGGTCCGCCCCGCAGGCGCGCACATCCGCCAAAAGATTCCATATATTATCCCGCTTGTCGTCTCCATCCTTCTCGAACTGGCGAATCACGTAGTCGCCCGGTTGCCAGAAGCGATCCAGGTAGTCGCGCTTGGTATCGAACACGACCACGATATCGTCCTGCCCCATGCTGTTTCGCACGGCCTTCAGCAGATGGTACATGGCGTTGCTCTTGCCCTGGCCTGTCGAGCCCACGACCAGGACGTGCTGATGCATGAGTTCATCCGATATGTAGAGGGGGCTGCCCCCGCTTGTCGGGATTGCAACGCTGGAGCGCCCGAGGTCCGGGACCGCCGAGCCGAGTTCCTTGCCGTCCACCACATAGCTGCGGATGCTCGTCGCCATCCAGGGAAGCCCCCTCCGAGGATCGTTCGTCCGTCCCCTAAAAAGGCCTTGGCACGCCCACCCGAACTCGGTGCTCAGCGTGTGGCGGCGGCTAAAGCTTTCAGCGGCGGCGGCGCCAGTGCAGGAACCACCACCAGTAGAGGCCGTAGATCAGCGGGAAGATCAAGATAGCGAGGAGTGTGGCGAGGTGCAGCAGCACGAGCACCAGGACGACGAGGACACAGATCACGGTCAGGAGAGTCCAGCGCATGCGATGGGAAGGCGCGTCGCGCCGCTGGTCGTCCCGGGCCAGGACCATGGCAGGCTCTAGGTCGCTCTGTTCCCGAACGTAGCCCTGCCTATGGTCGTATTCGGCGCGGCGGTCCGGACGTCTTAGAACGTCGTACGCCGCGGTCAGGGCATCCAACCGCTGGCTGCGATCGTTCCGGGTATGGTCCGACTCGGCCTGCAGACGGCGCATGCCCGACCTGAAGGCCTGTTCGATCTCCGCCTGGGTCGCCTTGCGGTCCACGCCCATGATGCCGTAGAGATCGGGCTCTGGCCTCGCGTCCGGTGGGCTCGGCCGCAGACCCGTGCATTCGCCTCCGTCCTCGTCCACAGGCACCCGGACCTCCCTCCCGGCGCCGATCGCCGGCGCTCACGCCGACCACCCGGGGCGCGCCGTCGAGCCCTATTCCTGCAAGGGCGCCCCGGTCGACTCCTCCAGCACGAGCGTGCGACACTCCGCCGCGACTCCGTCCGCTCCCTCGTCCCAAGGCAGCACGAATGCGGCGAAGTACGGGTCCATCGGCTGGACGTAGCGGTGTCGTCGGGCGAGCGCGGCTCGCTTCTTCTTGTACGGCACGTGCAGGTTGTTGGGGTCGAGATCCTGCTTGCTGGGGCGTGTCGCCTCCGCCGCGGGCAGGGCGGGACACGTGGCAACCACCGACGGATAAGGAGTGAACACGTATGCGTTCGCTCGGCCGGAAAGCCAGTTCACGCGCGCCGCGTAGTAATGGCCGGACCGCACCGTAAGCTGGGCGTCCACCGACAGGTGCCAGCGCACCTCGTTCGTCCACCCGCCGTGTGTGACGCGGCGCGTGCCGACAAGACGACGGTCCGTAAGGGAGAAGGACGAGCCCACACCGCTCATGCGGAAGTCCCATGTGTGGCGTTCCTCTTCGCCCGTCCCCAGCCAAACCCCCTGTACGTCACCTCCGTCGCCCTCGCTTTCGACGATGCGACCCGCCCACTCCTCAACCGCGAGATCGCCGCGGCGGCGAAGGTCGAAGACCAGCGCAGGCAGTTCGTGCCAGAGGCTGCCTGCCGACTTGTCTTGAAGCACGATCTCTTCCGCCACCAGCAGGCGACCCGTGAGCCGTCGGAGCCAGGATCGCGGACGCGGGGCGCCCAAGGGGATCCGCTGCGCGGGCGTGTTCTGTGCGAACGAGCGCCTGGGTTCACTCACATCGTAGCCGCGCGTTTCCGTGTGAATGATCAGAGACCTGTACGTGCGTTTGGAGAACTGCGATTTGGAGATCTGCGCACCGATCAGGCCGACAGCAGCGAGAAGGGCGATGATCCCTACCAACCAGCTGGACAGCAGCAACGCCCCTGCCCCGATCATCAACAGCCCGATCATGCTAGGCGGATTCCCCCATGGGATGACGTCCTCGCGCTCCTCGATCGCCCCCACCGTATCGAGCGGGTATGCGACGACGCACCGCCTGCCCGCGGGCGTGCCTGCGCCTACGATCAGACGCCGGTTCGTACACCAGACGTTCGTCCCGCCCCCGGCGACGTACGAACGCACCATCCGCTCATCCGACAGGCCTTGCAACGGCGGCTCCGGTCCGCTTGCAGCGCTCATGTCCCAGCCGCTTTGCGGCGTTGGCGACATGCCAAGCTTGCAGGCTTCGATCTGGGCACCGATGCTGGCTGCAAACTCCTCTTTCCCAGCTCCCGCAAGGTGCAGTTCGGGAAAGCGCTTCGTGCCGTCCAGGCCAAGCCCCGCCCTCTCGGCGGCGGACCTCGGCACCGGGTTATCGATGACGGGGATCAGGATCTGATCGCCGCCTGACGCATAGTGCAAGAGTTCGTGGACATCCTGCAGCGGCACGGACCAGATCTCGTTCGCAATGTTGAGCGCGTCTCCCCCCACCCGCGCGAGCAGGAGTCGCTGCTGCGTCAGGACGAGGCGGCCTTCCGATACGTCGCATGAGCTGACGACCGCGTCGGCGGCGGGCATCCGCGCGGCCGCGGAAGCTGGGATCTCGTCGGCCTCGATGGGCCTCGACAGCACCTGGACGAGCTCCTCGGCGTAGGTGCCGACATCCCCAGGCGCCATGGCGAGCACGATGGGAGGATGCTCGGCATCGACCGCCTCGAGGGCGCTGAACACGGATGACATGCTGCGCGCCCTGTCTCGCAGTTCGCGTTCAGGCAGGCTGTTGCGCGGGGTGATGACGAGCAGCGACACGTTCGATCCGGCGGCGAGAACATACGGCCTCATCCCCTGTTGGCGGAGCATGTCCCACCGCATCGACGTCCTGTCGGGCCGGGAGATGCGCTGCGCCACGATCCTGCGCGACGTGACGACGATCTGGTTCCTGTCGCCGAACGGAGAGACCCACTCTCGCTTCAGCAGAACAGCCTCGCCATGACCGAGCCTTGTGTTGAACTCGGGGAAGTCCAAGAGGGGATCCGCCCAGTCCGCCACGCTGACCGAGGCGGCCACCAGGGCCCCGAGCTCGCGGCTCAAGTGTCCGGCGACATCGCTCGCGACCAAGGTGTGGGGACTCTGAAGTCGGTTTGCTGGGGAGTCGTAGTGCAGCAGGGGATTGCCCCTGAAGTCAGCCTCCGGCACGTCCATCAGATGCCAGCCGTGGTGCACCAGGTAGAAGTGGGCCTCCTGACCGTGCTGCCAGCCCGGCGGGAAGCGCCAGCCGAGCCATTCGAGTTCTTCTAGCGGGATTTCGCTTACCTTTCGAATCGTCCGCTTGCGCTCGACCGTTTCCTGCGTCAGGACGGTCCTTCGATCGGTCAGGTATAGCTTCGTGCTCGATGTGAGGTCGTACATCCCGACAAGCGTCTCGCCGGGCGCGAAATCCATTGGCAGGACGTCTTCTTCATCCGGCCGAGACCCGTCAGCGTCCTCCTCCAGGAGGAGACCGCTCCGCATGGCTATGACCAGGGCCATAAACTCGCGTGCAGCCGTCGCACCCGCCCCGTCATCCAGCTTGCAGTGCAGGTAGTGGCCGCTCATGTCGCCGAAGCCGAAACGCTCAAAGCCCCACACATCACCCTGGATCTCGCCTTGCGCCAGCATTTGCGGCTGGCTGATCCCGTTGCGGCTTTCGATATGGAGCGTATAGGGAAGCTCGCTGTCTGAGGATTCTCGTTCCAGGACTGCGGACGTCACGGCGGCGAGAGGAACCTCCACGCTCTGCCCCCAGAAGATGACGATCCGCTGGTTCGTGAGGAACAGCGTGGCATCGACGTCCACTTCCTCATGGGTGGTCACGCCAAGCCATGACAGCACCTCTGTTCGCACGGAGGCGGTGTGCAGCTTTTCGGTAGCCCGCACCCCGTAGCCGCGCATGACCACTTCGCCGTCGCGGAGCGGGAAGGGCGTATCGGACCCTGTCGAAGGTACCACATCAACCATGCGCCAGCTTGGCACGATACCACCCTCATCTCGTCTCTCGTCGGCAGCGAATTGCGATGTGCTTCGCCAGTTCAGAGGCACATCCTTCCTTGGACAAGCCGGACACGGCAAACGATTTTCTGGTTTGGATATGGGCATTTGGGCCGAGCGACGACCGCTTGGAACAGCACTGCTCAATCTCCAGGACGCCTTCCCCGGCTTGTGCAAAGGCCTTGGGACATGAAGTGCCGCGGGCTTCTAGTGCACATTGCGTCAGGGAATGGGCCGGCCCTTCGCGGCCCCCGCTGCCGATCCGATGCGCGCCCAAGCGGCAGGGCGTCCTTGCGCCTTCAATACTGACGACCTTGCCGCGCTCTGACGGCGCCGGCGTCGAAGACACTGGCCGCTGCAGCGTCGCGGTTCGGAATCGCGTGCCGTGCACCAGGTCGCCGTCACCCTCTCGCGTCCCAGGCAGGCTCACCGGCCGATCCCTCGGGCTGTGTCCACGTCGCACTCCCCGCGCCTCCCGCAGCGGCCGGAGCCGCTTCTGTTTAAAGGAGCGGCTCCCTCGTGTTTGGCGGTTTTGAAGGCTATGTAGAAGCGTAAAGTGCCGCTACGAGGGGATTTGCAGGCGATGCAGGGCGGGTCATCTGTGGCTCGGATTCAGGGGCTATGTCGGCAGTAGTTCGGTCGGAGTGTTTTTGGGGGCGCACGGGGGAGTTGAAGTTCTCGATCGCCTGTTCCATGAGCTC